>DATAIY010000170.1:0-21907 GCA_036262475.1 Solirubrobacterales bacterium | reverse complement strand
GGCAAGGCCGATCGGCGCCCGGCGAAGACAATGAAGACGGCGAGCATGATCGCCGGTGATCATCCGGGCGGTCTTCTCCAGCCCGAACTCGATCGCGGCGGCGTTGTCATCTGGGCCGGGGGAACGGTTAGGGGAAGTGGGAGACGCCTCGCCAATTCGACCTGAGGAGTGAGACAATGCGTAAACGTCCAGTTTTGATCGTGGGCCTGGCTGTAGTCACCGCCGCGATCGCGGCCTCGGCCGCATTCGCCGGGCCGACGGTGGTCGGCAAAGACGGCAACACTCAATCGATCGACTCGTTGATCACACCGAAGAAGCTCTCGAAAACGACATTGTCGCCGGCGACGCTGGAAGTGACGACGAAAACGACCAACCCGAACGCAGCGGGCACGGTGCCTTCTCCGGCCGTACGGGCGGTGATCGACTTCGACAAGAGCGTGAAACTCTTCACCAAGGGGGTCCCGACCTGCAATCCCGCGAAGCTGCAGAACACCTCGACCGCGTTGGCCGAACAGGAATGCGGCAAGGCCAAAATCGGCAGCGGGACCGCGACGGCTCTGCTCCCGGTTGGGACCCAGGTCTTCCCGGTGAACCAGACCGTGACGGTGTTCAACGGCGTGCCGAAGGGCAACACGCCGGTGGTCATCCTCCACACCTACGGCACGACTCCGATCCAGACTACGTTCGTCCTCATCGGCACCGTGACCAACTTCAACAAGGAAGGCTACGGCCCCCGGCTGGACCTGGAAATTCCGCTGATCGCTGGCGGCACGGGAGCTCTCACCGGCGTCAAGGCCAAGATCGCCAAGAAATACACCTACAAGGGTAAGAAGCAAAGCTACGTCTCGGCGAAATGCGCCTCGGGCAAGTTCAAAACTCGCGGCGCCTTCACCTTCAAAGACGGCGAAGTCCTGACGGCCTTCTCGACCCAGAGCTGCAAGAAGAAGTAAGGCCGCGACTCAGACGCTGAACCTGGGGAGCACCCGCGCCAGGGGGCACGGGAGCCACCAGACCCGGTCGCCGATCAACAGCATCAGCGCCGGCAGCAGCACGATTCGCACCACGGTGGCGTCGAGGACCACCGCGACGGTCAGCCCGATACCGAGCTGGCTGACCGTCGCGCTCGGGGCTCCGGCGAAGGCGATGAAGACGGCCATCATGATCGCCGCGGCGCCGGTGATCACGCCGGCGGTCTTGGCCAGGCCGAACTCGATCGCGGCGGCATTTTCACCCTCACGGTCGTGGTGCTCACGCATGCGGCTGAGCAGGAACACCGCGTAGTCGATCGATAGGCCGAAGACGAGGCCGAAGATCATCGTTCGCCGAACGCGTCGACGTAGGTGTGGCCGCCCAGCGGCACGCTCGCCGGCAGGTTGAAGACAGGGTCAGGACCCCGAAGGCGACCGCGACCGTGAGCAGGTTGAGCCCGACCGCGATCGCCGCCAGCGGGATCGCCCGCAGCACCAGGATCAGAACCAGGAAGGTGACCAGCGCTATCGCCGCGATCACGTGAGGGATCCGCGCCCGGGTGAGGTGGCTGTAGTCGCTGAGCTGCGGGGCGCCGCCCGCTACCCCGGTCGAGAGGCCGGCTTTTTCCCCAAGTTGGGAGGCTTCTTCGTCGAGGCGCATGTTGAGGGCGATCGAGCCGGAGGAGTTGAACGGATACCTGGAGATCACCAGAATCGACGCCGCCTGGTCGCCGTGGCGCAGGTCGATCGTGCTGTCGGCCGCGGCGCGTACCCGCGGCGGCGCCCCGTCGAGGGCCGAAAGGACAAAGTAGCCGGAGTTGAAGAGGCCTGGCGAGGCGCGGACTTTGCGCGCCTGGTGCCTGATCTTCGCCTTGCCCGCGATCACGCGAACGCTGGCCCGCTCGAGGCCGCCCTGCAGGGGAGCCGATTCTTCGGCGCCCGCGGCGAGGCTGGCTTCCAGCGTTTCGGCGGCGCCGAGGAGACGATCGATGCCGCTGACCAGCGCCGCGGCGCCACCGCTGAGCTGGGTCAGGTCGGCGCCGAGGGTGCGGGCGGCCTTCGCCAGGCGAGCCGATCCGCTGGCGAGCATCTTGCCGGCGGCGGTGATTTCGTAGAGACCTTCGGTCAGCCGGGCCGCGCCGTTGGAGAGCCTTTTCAGGTTGACGATGCTCGACTGAAGCCAATCGGTGATCTGCTTCGCTTCTTCGACGTCCGCCAGCAGCCGGGCCTGCAGGGCTTCGAGTTCGGCCGGCAGGCCGGCCTAACCAGCCGCGTAGCGGGTGCCGCTGACCGCCGCCGAGGCGCGCCTGACCGCTTCCACGGCGGCGGCGTAGTCGGGGTCAGATTGCCCCACCGTCATCCCCTGCGGCTGCGCCAGCGCGGTTCTCAGCTGTTCGTCGGCGACCTTCGCCGGGCCGAGCAGGCGCGGCAGGGTCGCGTTCCCGTCCTCTTCCAAGGACTCTTCCAGCTTGAACGAGCGCTGCAGCGCGTTGGCTCGCAGGTTGGTGCGGATATCGCCGGCCGCGAATTTTTGCGGCAGCGCGGCGACAGCGGCCTTTTCGTCGGCTTCGGCGAGCCGCTTGGTCCCCGACGTGAACCGGTCCAGCGCCGTGATCGCCCGCTGGCTGGCGCTGATCGCCCTGCCAAGCCCGACGGCGATCATCTGTGCCCCTGCGCCGGCGCGATCAGAGCCGAGTGCGAGCAGGCCGGCGCCGTTGCTCGCTTCAGAGATACCTTCGCGCAGCTGGGCGACCCCAGCCGCCGCGGCACCGAGGTTGCGCCCGAGCCGGCCGAGCCGCTTCACCGCGCCGATGTTCCCTTCCGAGGAGAGCACGGCGTTGCCGAGGTCCTGCAGCGTTCGCCCCGCTTGGCGGCCTGGCTCGGGCCGATCACCGCCTGCACCCCCGGCAGTTCCGCGACCGCATTCTGGAAGTGGCCGAGCGCGGCCAGGCTCTTGGGGTCGGTGATCGCGCCGTCGGGGCTCACCGCGACCACCTGGAAGGGGCGTCCCAGCCGGGGCCGATCGCCCTGTCGCTCAGTTCGGCGTCCTTGCGGGCGGGGGCGTCCTTGGCCAGCTGCTCTGTGCTCGGCGGGCCGGTCTTGAGCCCGATCGCCATCAGGCGCGAGCGCCCACTCGCCGGCCCGAGGGGATCGTCGAAGCCAGGCCCGAGAAACCGCGGCGCCTCTGTCGCGGCGCGATCGTCGGCAGCGGCAGGATCGAAGCGCTGATCTCCCTCGCCGCGGGGCCCATCGCCGCGAACTCGCCGCTGACGATCTTCAACGGCCCGCGCTCCGGCGGGGATCCCACGGTCGTCCTCCACGCCCAGACCACGACCCCCGGCACCCAGACCTTCGCGATCGTCGTCCCGATCGAACGCCGTCGGGGCCAGTTCCGCTACCGCGCCACCCTCAACCTCCCCCCGATCGCCGCCGGCCTCGGCGCGATCACCCACGTCGACGTCAAGATCGGCCGCCGCTTCAGCGCCGGCGGCCAGCGCCACAGCTACGTCTCCGCCCGCTGCTCCAACGGCATCCTCCAGACCCACGGCCGCTTCACCTTCGCCGACGGCACGATCATCGACGGCAGCATCGAAAAGTTCTGCAGGGCCCGGTAGCGGCGCAACAGCCCGCTGAGCTCGCCCAGAGCCTTCGGCTTCCTATACTTCCCGGCCCCGGGCCGCTAGCTCAACTGGTTAGAGCAGGAGCCTCTTAAGCTCAAGGTTGAAGGTTCGAGTCCTTCGCGGCCCACTCGGAAGCCGGCGACGTCTATTCCGACAGGCTGCTACCGCCGAGCCCGCTGCCGAGCGGGTTTTCGAGGCTTTCCGGGCCTGCGCCCTGCTTCGCGCCCTGTTTCGCGGCTTTGTTTGCTTCGGCGATCTGTTTCTGGAATTCGCGGGCTCGTTTTTCGATTTCGCCGTACTGATTTTCGAGGTTTTCGCGTTCGAACTTGGAGTTGGTTTCGGCGACGGCTTCCTTCTTGGCTCTTTCAGCGGCCGCGTAGTCGAATGTGTAGAGCGTGTAGAAGGACAGGGTGCTGAGCGAGCCGACGCTCGGACGGTTTTCGGCGACGATCTTCTGCGCCGCGGCGGCGGCTTTGATGTTGGCCTCGATTTCAGAGTTTGTTCGCGAAAGTTGGGCGAGGCTGAAGAGCGCCGGTGCAGCGACCAGGGCGCCGCCGACGCTGGGTTCGTCAGTCGCTTTCAGGTAATCGGACCAGGCTTCGCTTGCCTTCTCGAGCTGCTGGCGCGATTCGACGGTGTAGGCGACTTCCCCGGTCGAGCTCTTTTCCACCGACGAGTTCGCCGCGTTGATCCGGGTCTTGGTCAGGCTCAGCAGCAGATCGGCGTCTTCCGGATTCTTGACCAGTTTGTGTTCGATCCGTTCGGCCTGTTCTTCGAACTGGCTCGTTGCGGCGCTGACGGTGTTGCCGGTTTCGAACAGGCTGGCGATGTTGACCGGGCCGACGACGAGGAAAAGGCTGGCGCCCATCAGCAGGGCCAGGATCGCGTAGACGAATTTGACGACGTGGCGCCGCTTACCGCGAATGTCGAAGACCATCCTGTGCTGGTTGCCGCCTGAAGCCATCTGCTCGCTTTCTACTCCTGGGTCGTGGGCTCCGCTACGCCCCCCGACTCCCCCGGCCTGCCAAGAACCCTCGCGAGCAAGATACTCAACTCGAACAGAACGAGCAGCGGAACCATCTCAATGATCATCGAGACCGGGTCGACGCCTGGCAGGGCCGCGGCGATTATCGCGATCGCCAGATAGGCGTAACGGCGGTTCGAGGTCAGCTGGTCGATCCGGACGATCCCAAGCCGGACCACGGCGAGAATCGCCAGCGGCAGTTGGAAGACCAGGGCGCCAGCGAGCATCGTCGTCGAGAAGAAGCTGTAGTAGTCGCGGGCGCGGACCTGGATGTTGAACTGGGTGTCGTTGAAGCTGAGCAGGAACTTGACGGCCGCCGGCATCACCGCGAAGTAGGCGAAGGCGATCCCGGCCAGGAAGAGGATCGGGAAGAGCAGCAGGATCGGCAGCACCGCCCGGCGCTCGTGGGGGCTGAAAGCCGGCAGCACGTAGGCGTAGAGTTGGTAGAGGACGATCGGCATCGAGAGGATGATCGCCCCGTAGGCCGCGACAGTGATCGTCGTCGTGAACGGCTCGGTGACGCCGAAGGTGATCAGCTTCTTGTGGCCGTCGGGCAGCGGCCCGCCGGCAATTTCCAGCAACAGGTGGTTCTGCCAGAAGCAGAGGGCTAGGGCGACGCCGAAGACGACGGCGCAGACGACGATGCGGCTGCGAAGCTCGTCGAGGTGCTCGACGAGGCTGAGCTGATCCTCATGGGAGACCGCCTTGACGCGGCGGGGCATCCCGACAGGCCTCAGCTGTGTTCGTCGGGAGCGACCTCGGCCTCCGCGGGCGTCTCGATCGGAGCAGTGGCGACCGGAGTCTCCACTGGTGCCGTCGGGGCGGCCGGAGTGGTCGCGGTTGCCTGCGTGGCGCTGAGTGCCTTGACGTCGGCATCATCGTCCGTATCCGGCTTGTCACCGGTGACGGTGTCGCGGAACTCGCGGATGCCTTTGCCGAGGCTGCTGCCCAGCTCCGGAAGCCGTTTCGGTCCGAACACCACCAGGGCGATGATGAGGACGACGATGATCTCTAGGGGTCCGATGTTTCCGAGCATCTGACCATGGTAACGGGGTTGAAGGGGCGCCGGATCAGCCCCGGACGAGCTTTTAGATACTCGTTAGTGGGGTTTTGTGAGGAACCCTTCGGAAAATTGCGGATCAAGTCCGGCTCGAACGGGTTCGATAGGAGAGACGATGGAGCCCAGTCACAACCGAACGAAGCCGGTCAAGGCGCTGCACCTCTGCCCCGAGTGCGGCTCCGGACTGGTGCAGCCGACCGGCTGGGAGCAGGCCGGCGACCGAGCTCACTGGCGGGTCCGGCGTCGCTGCCCAGAGTGCGAGTGGTTCTGCCAAGGCGTCCACGACGAGGACGAGATCGACGCCTTCGACGAGCAGCTCGACCTCGGCGCCCATCAGCTGGCGGACGAGTTGCGTGCGCTCGAGCACTCCAACATGACCGCGATGGCCGATGCTTTCGTCACCGCGCTTGCCACGGACCTGATCGGTGCCGACGACTTCGCCTGGCGGGCGCTTTTTGCCCAGCCGCGTACCGGGTAGGTTCTGCGTATGGCTTCACGGGCTAGCTTGGACGGAACGGTCGCGCTGGTCACCGGCGCCTCGAGCGGCATCGGCGAGGCGACGGCGCGAATGCTCACCGACCGTGGCGCCGCCGTCGCGATCGTCGCCCGCCGAGCCGACCGGCTCGAGACCCTCGCGGCTGAGATCGAGTCCGCCGGCGGCAGGGCGCTCGCGATCGAGGCCGACGTCACCGATCGGGAACAGGCCGAGACCGCGGTGCGGCGCACGGTCGAGGAGTTGGGGAGGCTCGACGTCCTCGTCAACAATGCCGGGGTGATGCTGCTCGGGCCGATCCTCGACGCCCCGGTCGAGGAATGGGACCAGATGGTCCAGGTCAATCTTCTCGGGCTGCTCTACACCGCCAAGGCGGCGATCCCGCACCTGCTCGAGGCTGCGCGGGACGAGCCGCGGCGGGTCGCCGACATGGTCAACATCTCCTCGGTCGCGGGCCGCCAGGCCCGGCTCGGGAGTGGCGTCTACAACGCCACCAAGCACGCCGTCGGCGCTTTCAGCGAGTCCCTGCGCCAGGAGGTCACCGAGCGCCACCTGCGGATCTCGCTGATCGAGCCGGGCGCGGTCGCCACCGAGCTGACCGACCACAACCGGGACGAGATCCGCGACCAGCTCGAGAAACGGTTCGCCGGCATCGACAAGCTCGAGGCCAGCGACATCGCCGACGCGATCGGCTACGTCATCACCAGGCCCCGCCACGTCGCGATCAACGAGGTTCTGGTGCGGCCGACCCAGCAGCAGGGCTAGTCCCGGGCGCCGCAGCCTGCCGGAGCTCAGCTGTAGCGCTGGACGACGCCGTCGGCGACCAGCGCCAGCAGCTGCCGCTGTTCCGGCTCGAACGTCGCGCCTTCGAGTTGGCGCTTGCCGGCGGCGACCATCTCCAGCGCCCGCATCCGCACCGTCTCCAGCGCTCCGGTGGCGGCGATCCGGTCACAGAGCTCGGCCGCGGCCGTGGGGTCGAGGCCGTGTAGGTCGACCTGGCGGATGCCGGGATCGGCGGCGGCGGCCTCGATCAGGGGCAGGGTGACCGTGCCGTCGAGCAGATCGGTGCCGCGCGCCTTGCCCGTCCGCTCCGGCGGGCCGGTGACGTCGAGAATATCGTCGAGCAGCTGGAAGGCGAGGCCGACTTGGGCGCCGAACTCGCGCAGGTGCTCATCGTCGTGGCCGAGCAGGCAGGCGCACTCGAACAGCGTTCCCGTCTTCAACCTGCAACGTACGAGGTAGCGCTGCTCGGAGATCCCGAGGTCGAAGGCGTCGTGGCGCTGGGCGAGCTCGCCCCGGGCAAGGGCGACGGCGGCGGTGGCGAGCAGCTGTGCCGAGCGGATGTCGCCGGCATCGGCCAGCAGCGCGAAGGCGCGGGAGAGGAGCAGGTCCCCAGTGGCCACAGCGCGATCCCGGCCCGAGGTGGCGGCGATGGTCGGGTGGCCGCGGCGCAGCGGCGCCTCGTCGAGGACGTCGTCGTGGACCAGGGTCGCCATGTGGACCAACTCGATCGCCGTCGCGGCGCGTACCGCCACCTCGCCGCCCTTCTCCCCCGCGCAGAGCAGGACCAGCATCGGCCGCAGGCGCTTGCCGCCCGCGGCGAGGGTCGAGGAGGCGTCCTCACCGAGCAGATCGCCGTGACCGGCGATTGCCACCCGCAGGCGATCCTCGACCTCGCCGAGCCGCGATGGCAACCAGCGGCTCGACGCGTCCAGGACCGCCGTCACCGGCGGCGGCACAGCCGAGCGCCGAGTCACCCTTTGACGCCGCTGTGGATCGCGATGATCCCGCCGGCGAGAACCGTGTAGCGGATCCGCTCGAAGCTGGCGTGGTCCATCTTCTCCGCCAGCCCGAGCGGGCTCGGGAAGCTGCGCACCGATTCCGGAAGGTAGGAATAGGCCTCGGGGTCGCCCGAGAAGGCACCGAGCAGGGGAACGACGCGATCGAACCAGAGCGAGTAGAAGGTCGAGAGCGGCGGCCGGGTCGGCTGGGTGATCTCGAGGATCACCAGGCGGCCGCCGGGCTTCAGCACCCGCGCCATCTCCCGCAGGCCGCGGTCAAGGTCGGCGAGGTTACGGACGCCGAAGCCGACGGTGAGGGCATCGAAGCGCTTGCCGTCATAGGGCAGGGCCAGTGCGTCCGCCCACTCGAAGCGGGCCCCGTCCGCTCCGCGAGCCGAGGCCTTCTCGCGGGCCAGGTCGAGCATCGGCTCGGAGAAGTCGCAGCCGACCACGTGCCCGCCGGGCCTGACCCGGCCGGCGAGCTCCAGGGTCAGGTCGCCGGTGCCACAGCAGACGTCGAGGGCGGAGTCGCCGGGGCCGAGCTCGGCCCGCTCGGCGGCGCGCTCGCGCCAGCGGTGGTGCAGCCCGGCGGTCATCACCGAATTCAGCGCGTCGTAGCGACCGGCGACGCGGTCGAACATGCGGTTGACCTGCCCGGCGAAGTCGGGCGACTCGCGGTTTTGGTTGATCGTCTCCATGGGTCAGGACTCCGCGATGCGCCCTCCCTCGGCGCGTTGGTTAATTAAGGGAGGAGAGGAAATCCGCCAGCTCGTTGAGCTTCTTCGGCGGCAGTTCGCGGAAGGACGGCATAATACCCGGCCCGATTTCCACCGAACGGAGAATCGCGGCACGCGGAATCCGCGAGCCGATGTGGGTCAGTTCCGGCCCCGGTCCGTTGTTCCCGTTGTCGCCGATTTGGTGGCAGGCAAGGCAGCCGGTGCCGGCGACGACCTCCTTGCCGGCCTCGTATTGAGGCGCAACCTTGAGGTCGATTTCGGTCGGCGAGCCGGCCACCGCGCCGGCGTAGGTGAGGTAGCCCATCGCAAGGATCGTCAGGATCCCGGCGATCGTCGCGATCGGGCGCCGCTCGGGCCGTCGCTCCGGGCCGCGATCGTAGAACGGCAGCAACAGCAGCAGCACCATGCAGATCGTCGGGATCCCGACCGTCGCGATCGGGACCAGCTCCGGCGGTTTGATCACGCGCAGGACCTCGAAGAGGAAGAAGAAGTACCACTCGGGACGCGGCAGGTAGGTGGTCGACGTCGGGTCCGCCTTGGGCCCCTGCTCGGCGCCGAGGATCAGCGACATCGCGATGATCACGGCGACGACGATCAGGGCCATCGTCGAGTCCTTCAGGACGGCATAGGGGAAGAAGGGCTTCCCCTTCTTCTTGAAGACCTCGTATTCCTCGAGGTACTCCTGCTTGTCCTTGGGTTTCATGAAGTCGGCGAGGCTCCGTTGGAGGGCGAGGCTCCGTTGCCCTCGACGCCGGCGTCGAGGGCCGCGACCGGGACGGCGACCTTCGGCTTGTCGACTTTCATCCACGGCGGCGCGGTGGTGCCGAGCTTCATCACCAGGTAGAGGTGGGCGCCGATAAGGGCGATGATCGCCCCGGGAACTAGCAGCATGTGGATCGCGTAGAAGCGGGCCAGCGTCGTCGCCCCGAGCTCAGGGCCGGCGCGCAGGAAGTCGCTCAGGTAGGGGCCGACGATCGGACCGGTGCCGTTGATGTTGATGCCGACGATCGAGGCCCAGTAGGAGCGCTGGTCGAACGGCAGCAGGTAGCCGGTGAAGGCCATCGTCATCGTCAGGATCAGCAGCACCACGCCGATCACCCAGTTGAGCTCCCGCGGGTACTTGTAGGCGCCGAAGAAGAAGGTTCGGCCCATGTGCAGGAAGACGAGGATGACCATCACGCTCGATCCCCACTTGTGCATCCCGTGCACGAACTGGCCGAGCGGGACGTCGTTGTTGATGTGGGAGATCGAGGCGTAGGCCTGGGTCGCGGAGGGCGTGTAGAACATCGCCAGGAAGACGCCGGTCGTCGCCTGGACGATGAAGGCGAAGAGCGTCGCCGAGCCCAGCGTGTAGAACCAGTTGGTCCCCTTCGGCACCTTGCGGTAGAGCATCCCGGTGAGGAAGCCGCTGGCGCCGGTGCGCTGGTCGACCCAGGCGAGGACGTCGACGGGGGCCTCTTTCGCCTGGGAGCCGAGGCGCTGGACGTCGGTCGGCCGCTCCGGCGGGGAGGTCTTGAGATCCGTGGGCGCCTGTCCCTTGGCCACGCCTCCCTGGCCCGGCTTGGCCGGTTTGCGGAGCGGAGCGGGGACTATCGAGTCGGGAATCTTCGGCATCAGGGAGGCGGAAAGGTGGACGGACGCGGCGGGTAAAGGTATTCCCAGATCCCGCCGGTAAACTCGCCGGGGTCGCGGGCGCGGACCGGTTCCATCTGCGAGGTGACGCTGTAGCGGGGGCCGAGCTCGACCTGGCCGTTGCGAACGCGCGTCTGGAAGTGGTCGAGCGGGCGTACCGGCGGGCCGGCGATCCGCTTGCCCTGGAAGTCGTAGACCCCGCCGTGACAGGGGCAGATGAAGTTGCCGGCGGCCTCGACGAAGCGGACCGGGCAGCCGAGGTGGGCGCAGCGGTTGGAGACGGCGACGTACTTGCCCGGTTCTTCTTCGAGTTCGGCGGAGCTCTTGCGCACGTAGGCGGTGGTCTTGCCGGCGTCGCCGATTCCCTCGGTTTCGGTGAAGACGACCTGGCGGTAGGTGTCTTCGACGAAGTCGCTGACCGGGCCGACCGCCTCCCAGCGCTCTCTGCCACGGTGGAAGATCGGGGCCACGGCGAAGCCGACGGCGGGCAGGATGATCGCGGCGCCCGCGATTCCGCCAATGCCCTGGGCGGCGATCGTGAAGGCGCGACGACGGGTCATCGACTCGCCCTCGAAGTAGCCGGGGGGGTCGGGCTTCACCCGCTGCTGGGGAGCCTCGTCGGCCCCGTTCATCTTGTCCGCGTCGTCAGCCACGTCTCTCGCGTTTCGAGTCGTCAAGTCTATTGCGTTGGCCCCGGAACCGACATCGAGCCGGCCCGTTGACCCCGCTGCCATCAGCCTTAGAGCCGGGGAGCTTATGGAACCGCGGCGGTGAGGGACCGGGAGGCTTGGAGATGCCGTTCGAGAGACGCCGTTCGAGGGTGCTGACCGCGGGCCTGGTCGCGCTTCTCTGCGCCGGTCTGCTTGCCGCCGTGGCGCTTGCCACCACCGGGCCCGAACAGACTCGTGAAAGCTACGTGGCCCGGGTCGAGCCGATCTGCAAGACCAACACCAAGGCCAACAAACGATCCTTGCCGGGTCCGCGGGGAGATCAAGAGGGGAAGGCTGAAGCTCGCCGCGGGACGGTTCAAGCAGGCGGCCACCGCCTTCGGCCGCGCCGTGAGGCAGATCGCGGCAGTCCCGCAGCCTCCAGCCGACCAGGCGAGGCTGACGAAGTGGCTGGGCTACCTCGGGGGCGAGCAGGCGTTTCTGAGTGAAATCGGCAGACCCTGAGGCGGGCAAGAAGACCAGGGCGCAGGCCCTCTCGGTGCGACTCACCCACAACGGCAACCTTGCCAACAACGCCGTGCTCGGCTTCGAATTTGACTACTGCCTGATCCGCGCGTCCAGGTTCAGCTGAGTTGAACCGGCGGCGGCCGCGACCTTCGCTCTACGCCCTCCTCGGCCTCGCGGCCCTGCAGACGGTCCCCGCCAGCGGCGAGGTCGCGCAGAAGGGGGACCTGATCGTCTCCTTCGGCGGCTCGATCGCCCCTCCCCTCCTGCCCGAAATGGCAGGGCACGGGTCGGGGTCAGCGTCAATGCCCGGGTCCGAACCGCCGACGGTCGCCTGCCGCCGTCGCTGCGGCTGGTGTCGCTCGACATCAACAGCAACGGGATCCTCTCCGACCGCGGTCTGCCCTCGCCGGGCGAGGCCGAGCCGGGGCGAGATCGTCCTCCGCGGGCAGCGACCGTTCCAGTTCAGCGGCAGGGTCGTCGCCTTCAACGGGTCGCTCGCGGGCGGGCGG
This sequence comes from Solirubrobacterales bacterium, assembly GCA_036262475.1. Lineage (GTDB taxonomy): Bacteria > Actinomycetota > Thermoleophilia > Solirubrobacterales > 70-9 > VAYN01. The sequence continues at coordinate 9,907 of DATAIY010000170.1, read as the reverse complement.
CGCGCCATTCTCACCCACCTCTCACCAGCGCTCCCATCCCCCTCACCTTCGTCCTGCCGTTCACGATCCAGCGCACCGCCGGAACCTTCACCACCCGCCTCGTCGCGGTGGTCCCGAAGGGGACCAGACGAGTCACCACGTCACCCAGCTCTCCCTCTTCCGCACCTCAGCTTCGCCGGCAAACGGCGCAGCTACCTGAGCGCCGGCTGTCCGGCGCCGAAAGGATTCACGGGGACAACGTTTCCCCTGGTCCGAGCGAGTTACAGCTTCGAAAACGGCACCACGCTGGCGAGCGTCTTGGTCCGCACCTGCCACACGCGGTAGCGCCCCACCGTTAGCCCGCGATCGAGCGCGCGGCAGAAGCCCACAGGTTGGGGACCTCCCCAGCGCGGCCTTCGGCATGGAGCTGGGCGCAGCGGCTGATCAGGTCGGCGAGGACCGTGACGGCCACGGTGTCGCCGAGGGCGGCGAGGCGGTCGAGGCCGAGCGCGTAGAGGTAGTCGCCGGCGAGCAGGCCGAGGTCGGGGTCGTGCCCGGCGAGCAGGCGCGGCTCGCCGTAGTGGAGGAGGTAGCCCTCGCGGACCGCCTCGACCACCAGCGCGTACTCGCCCGGGGCCGCCGCGGCGCGGAGGCCGGCGGCGACCTGAGCGCCGAGCTTGGGCGCGGCGGCGGCGTCGATCACGTGCGGGGAGATCGGCGTCTCCTCCTCGCGCAGCTGGGCGGCGAGATTGCGCAGGGCGTCGGCGGGGTCGCTCATAGGACGTCTCACGCGAGTGCCTCCTGCAGCGACTCGGCGGCGGCCTTGAGCGTACGGTCGACGGTCGCCTCGTCGTGGGCAAGCGAGACGAACCAGGCCTCGAACTGGGAGGGCGGTGGGTAGACGCCGCGGTCGAGCATCGCGCGGCAGAAGCGGGCGTGGGCCTCGGTGTCGCAGGCGCTCGCGGCGGCGAAGTCGTGGACCGGCGCGGGGCTGAAGAAGAGCGTCGTCAGTCCCGGGGCGGAGGCGACCTGAAGCGGACGGTCGGCGGCGAGGGCGGCAAAGCCATCGGCGAGGCGGTCGGTGAGGGCGCCGAGGCGCTCGTAGGCGGCGGCGTCGAGCTGGGCAAGCGTCGCGAGCCCGGCGGCCGCGGCGAGCGGGTTGCCGGAGAGGGTTCCCGCCTGGTAGACGTCGCCGGTCGGGGCGAGCCGCTCCATCGCCCCGCGCGGCCCGGCGAAGGCGGCAGCCGGCAGGCCGCCACCGACGATCTTGCCGAGCACAGTGAGGTCGGGTTCGACGCCGTAGAGCTCCTGGGCGCCACCGCGGGCGACGCGGAAGCCGGTGATCACCTCGTCGAAGACGAGCAGCGCGCCCGCGGCCGCGGTCGCCTCGCGGAGGAACTCGAGGAAGCCGTCGGCGGGCGGGACGACGCCCATATTGGCGGCGACCGGCTCGGCCAGGAGGGCGGCGACCGGGTGCTCCTCGAGCGCGCGGGCGACGGCGGTGCGGTCGTTCCAGGGGACGACGACGGTGCTCGCGGCCTGCGCCGCGGTGACTCCCGGGCTGCCGGGAACGCCGAGGGTCGCGAGGCCGGAGCCGGCGTCGGCGAGGAGGCCGTCGGAGTGGCCGTGGTAGGCGCCGGCGAACTTGACCACGACCTCGCGGCCGCTGATCGCCCGGGCCAACCGCACCGCGCCCATCGCCGCCTCGGTGCCGGAGCTGGTCATCCGCACCATCTCGACCGAGGCGAAACGGTCGGCGACCTGCTCGGCCAGCTCGACCTCGATCGCGGTCGCGGCGCCGTAGCTTGTGCCCCGCTTCGCCGCTTCGATCACGGCCGAGATCACCGAGGGCTCGGCGTGGCCGAGAATCAGCGGGCCCCAGGAGCCGACCCAGTCGAGGTAGCGGTTGCCGTCGACGTCGACAAGCTCGCAGCCCTCGCCGCGCTCGATGAAGATCGGGTCGCGGCCGATCTGCCGCATCGCCCGCACAGGGGAATTCACACCCCCGGGCAGGACCTGGAGGGCGCGCTCGTACAGCCCCTCCGAACTGGAGGTTCTAGGAATGCTCCGCCTCCCAGGCGGCGTAGTCGTCGGTGAAGTAGTGGAGGCGGATCTTCTTGTACTCGGTCGAGGAGTAGAGGGTGGCGCGGTCGTCGGGGCCGATCCCGCACTCGGCGGCGATCGAGTCGAGGATCGCGTCGCACTCCTGCTTGGAGCGGCCGTGGGCCATCGTGAAGACGCTGTAGGGCCAGTCCTCGTAGGTCGGCCGCTGGTAGCAATGGGAGATGCCGCGGAAGGAGGCCATCTGCCCGCCGACCTCCATGATGTCCTCCTCCGGGACCTTCCAGACGCCCATGCCGTTGGCCGAGAAGCCGGCGCGACGGTGGTAGAGGATCGCCGCAACGCGACGCAGGATCTTGCGGTCGATCAGGTCGCGGAGCCGAGTCAGGAGCTCATCGGTCTCGATCCCCAGCTCCGAGGCGGCCTCGTCGTAGGGGCGCTCGACCGCCGCCATCGGCCCCTGCAGAGCTTCGATCAGGGCGATGTCGTCCTCACCGTAGGGCTGCGCCTCGAGCTCGCGCGGCGGTGAGGCTTCGACCGCGGCGGCGAGGGCGTCGGTGCCCTTCTCCATCTCCAGGTTCATGTTGATCTTGAACAGGGTCAGGGTCGGCAGCTCGCGCATCGACTCGGCGCCGGTCTCCCGCATCAGCGCCTCCAGGGTGCCGGGTAGGCCGAGCTGGGAATCGGGCGGGGTGGCGATCGTGAACCAGAGGTTGAAGTCGTGGGTGCGCAGGTAGTTGTGGGAGACACCGGGATGCGCGTTGACCGCCTGCGCTGCCCGCTGGGGGTTGTCGGCGTCGACTTTGGCGGCGACCAGCATCGACTCGTAGCCGAGCGCGCGGGTGTCGAAGATCGGCGTGATCTCGCGGATGATCCGGCCGTCTAGCAGGCGCCGGGTGCGCGCGAGCACGTCGTCGAGCTTGAGGTTGGCCTCGGAGGCGACGAGGGCGAACGGCTCGGGGTCGAGCGGGAAGTTCGACTGCAGCATGTTCATCAGCCGCTTGTCGGTCTCGTCGAGCGGGATCGCGGAGCCGCCCTTGCGGGAGCGCGCCTTCGACTGGGGGGTTTTCACCGGAGCCACGGAGCGGCCTCCTTCGCGTAGTAGGTGACGATCGCGTCGGCCCCAGCCCGGCGGATCGAGGTCAAGGTCTCGAGGACCGCCTGGCGCTCGTCGATCCAACCGTTCGCAGCGGCGGCCTTCAGCATCGAGTACTCGCCGGAGACGTGGTAGGCGGCGACGGGAGCGCCGGTCGCGTCCTTGACCCGGCGGACAACGTCAAGGTAGGGAGTTGCCGGCTTCACCATCAGCACGTCGGCCCCCTCGTCGAGGTCCATCTCGGCCTCGCGGACGGCTTCGGCGGCGTTGGCGGGATCCATCTGGTAGCCGCGACGATCGCCGAACTCGGGGGTCGAGCCGGCGGCCTCGCGAAAGGGCCCGTAGAAGGCGGAGGCGTACTTGGCGCTGTAGGCGACGATCGGCACATCGGGGTGCCCCTCCTCGTCCATCTGGTAGCGGATCGAGCCGATCCGGCCGTCCATCATGTCGCTCGGCGCGACCGCGTCGGCGCCGGCCTCGGCGTGGGAGATCGCGGTTTTCGCCAGCAGCTCGACCGAGAGGTCGTTGTCGACCTCGGTCCCACCCTGGCGGAAGACGCCGCAGTGGCCGTGCGACGTGTACTCGCAGAGGCAGACGTCGGTGATGACGACCAGGTCGGGAAGGGCGTCCTTGAGGGCCCGGACCGCCATCTGGACGATGCCCTCGTCGTCGTAGGCGCCGGTCCCGACCTCGTCCTTGGCGGCGGGGATGCCGAAGAGCATGATCGCTCCGACACCGGCCGCGGCGATCTCTCCCGCCTCCTCGACCAGGCCCGAGATCGAGAAGCGCTCGATACCGGGCATCGACTCGACCTGCTCGCGGATGCCCCCGCCGGCGACGACGAAGGCGGGCTGGATCAGGTGCGCCGGCGAGAGCTCGGTCTCGCGGACGAGGGCACGAAAGGTGCCGGTCCGGCGCAGGCGCCGCATGCGGGTGGCGGGGAATGCCATCGACTCGATTCTAGGGTTCGCCCGCTGCCAGTACCGTTGGCGCCGATGGAAGGGACCGTCACCGCAGCGCTGCAGGCGCGAGAGCTGGCTAAGCGCTACGGGGAGCGCGAGGCGCTGCGAGGGGTCAGCTTCGAGGTGCTGGCGGGAGAGTTGGTGGCCGTGACCGGGCCCAACGGGGCGGGAAAGACGACGCTGCTCTCGATCCTCGCCGGGATCCTCAAGCCGGACCGGGGCGAGGTCCTGGTCGCGGCCGGGGAAGTCGGCTGGGTGCCCCAGCAGGCGGCACTCTACCGGCGGCTGACGGTGGCGGAGAACCTGCTGCTGTTCGCTCGCCTCGAGGGTCACGAGGACCCGCGCGCCTCGACCGAGGAGATGCTCGAGCTGTCCGGGCTGGGCGAGCGGCGGGGCGAGATCGTCGCCCGGCTCTCCGGCGGCAACCAGCAGCGGATCAACGTCGCGATCGGTCTGCTCTCGCGGCCGCGGGTGTTGCTGCTCGACGAGCCCAGCCTCGGGCTCGATCCGCGCCAGCGGGCGCGGCTTTGGGAGTTCGTCTCGAGACTGGCCGAGCGCGGGACCACGGTGATCTTCTCCACCCACGACATCCAGGAGGCCGAGCGCTACGCCGTCCGGCTGCTGGTCCTCGCCGACGGCGAGTCCCTCTTCGACGGCTCGCCGGCGGCGCTGCGCGAGGCGGTCCGCCGCGAGGCCCCGGGGTCCGCCGACCGCGACTTCGAGACCGCCTTCGTCGCCTACCTCCAGCAGCGGGGGCACTGACCCGTGCGCTGGCTGCTGCTGAAGGACCTGCAGATCCTGCGGCGCTCGCCGTTGCAGGCGGTCTTGCTCGTCGCCTACCCGGTCCTGATCGCGATCCTGGTCGGCTTCGCGATCTCCCGCGGCCCCGAGAAACCCCGGGTCGCCTTCCTCAACGAAGTGCCGGCGGACAGCCGCGTCAGCGTCGGCGGTCAGCAGCTGCCGGCGGCGGGCGTCAGCAACCGGATCTGCAGCCGGGTCGAGTGCGTCGACGTAAAGGACCGAGCCGAAGCCATGGAAAAAGTCGAATCCGGCGAGGCGCTGGCGGCGCTGGTCCTCCCCGCCGATCTGGTCGACAAGATCAACTCGCTCTCGACCCTCGCCCCGGGCACGCCCAAGGTCGAAGTGCTCGTCAACGAAGAGGACCCGGTCAAGGCGCAGCTGGTCAACGAACGCATCTCGACCCTGCTGGCGCAGGCCAACCTGGCGATCGCGCGGCGGATCGCCGGCGAAGGCGGCCACTACCTCAACCTCCTGATCGACGGCGGCAACCTGCCGGTGCTCGGGCAGTCGATCCACATCCTCGGCCTCCGGGCCACCGCGCAGATCCTCACCGCGCTGGAACCGGCGCTGCCACCGGGCCCGCTGCGCACCTCGCTGCAGCAGGTGACCAACTTCGCCGGCGAGGCTCACGACAACCTCGACATCGCCGGGCCGCTAATCGAGCGGCTGGCGCAGCCGATCCAGGTCGACAAGGTGGCGGTCGGCGGCCCCGCGCCACCGTTGGAAATCTTCGCGATCGCCGTCGCCGCAACCCTCACCCTGGCCTTCGTCACCGTCCTGCTGGTCGCCGGTTCGCTGGCGCTGGAGCGCGAGGAGAACACCTTCCCGAGGCTGACCCGCGGCCTCATCTCCCGCGAGGCGCTGCTCGCCGAGAAGGTCCTGCTCGGCATCGGCGCGGGGTTGGTCGTGACCCTGCTGATGCTCGCCGGGCTGGAGATCTTCGTCCCGCTGCAATGGAGCCGCATCGGGTTCTGGCTGTTGGCGATCCTCGCGGGTGGTGGGGCGCTGGCGGCGGCCGGGGCGGCCCTCGGAGCCGCGGCGCGTGAGGTCCGGGCCGTCTCCCTGCTCGCCTTCATGGTCACCCTGCCGATCGCCTTCCTCTCGCTGATCCCCTCCGGAGCGGTCGGCAGCGGGATCTTCGACGTGGTCAAGATCCTCACCGCGATCTTCCCGTTCAAGCCGGCTTTGCAGGCGATGACCGCGGCGCTGGACTCGGCCGGTCCGGGCATCGGCGGACCGCTCGTCCACCTGGCGATCCTGATCGCCGCCTACGGCCTGATCGCCCGCTTCGCCCTCCGACGCTTCGCGACGGTCTAACCGTCGCGCTGGCGGGTTTATCCCCGCTGGAGTGGGGTCAAAGTCCGAAGCGGTGCTAGAACTCCAGCGGCCTGGAACCACCGTGCAGGATGGCGGTGCGGGCCGCGGCCAGGCCCGGGTCGAGGCTGGACTCGACGAAGCGCCCGAGGTCGAGCTCGGGGGCGAGGATGTGGCGCACCCGTTCCAGGACCTCAACCTCGCCCAGCGAGGGAAAGCGGCGACCGACGGCGGCGACGGCGGCCAGGGCGGTCTCGGAGCCGTCGAGCGTGAGGCAGCCGTGCCGGCTGAGGTAGACGCCGGCCTCGGTGAGCTCACCGCCGGGATCGGTGCAGGCGCTGAGGTCGTGCAGCTGGTACAGCTCGTAGTTGGGCTCGGTCGTCGAGAGCAGCCACAGCTGCTCCTCGGTCGGGTAGGCGACGAAGACCGGGGTGGTGGTGCCTGGACTGCGCTGGAGGGTCGAGGGCACGGCGCCGTAGGGCGAGATGTGGGCTGAGTAGACGGCATCGAAGTCGTCGAGCTCGCCACGCAGGACGGGCAGCGGCAAGTCCGGCAGGGCGGCCAGCTTGCGCGCCAGGACCGGGGCCGCCGCGTTGGACCCATAGGCGAGCAGCGGCCGGCGTCCGCTCAGGTCCGGCCCCTCCGGCGGAAGCTCCAGCGTCTCCTCGCCGACCTGGACGAAGGAGCGCAGCGGCGCCGCGTAGGGGTAGGCGACGGCACGCGCCAAGATCTCGCCCGTGTGCGCCGGCTCGCTCACACCGCTCAATCTCGCAGATAGGGTCAACGCAGAATGCGAGTCCTCTTCATCGGCGACGTGGTCGGCAGCCCCGGGCGGCGCGGCCTGCGCGAGACGATGCCGGCGCTGCGCGAGACCCACTCGCCGGACCTGATCGTCGTCAACGGCGAGAACTCGGCCGGCGGCATGGGGATCACCGAACGCACCGCCAACGACCTCTTCGACGCGGGGACCGGCGTGATCACCACCGGCAACCACGTCTACCGCCACCGCGAGGCTTACGACTTCCTCGAACGCGAGCAGCGGGTGGTGCGGCCGGCGAACTACCCGCAGGGGAATCCCGGCCGCGGCTACACCGTTGTCGAGGCTGGCGGGATACGGGTCGCGGTGATCAACCTCAGCGGCGAGGTCGGCCTCAAGGTCGCCCGCTCGCCCTTCGACACCGTCGACGGCATCCTCGACCGGATCGAGGCCGACGCGGTCGTGGTCGACTTCCACGCCGAGGTGACCAGCGAGAAGGTGGCGATGGGCTGGCACCTCGACGGCCGCGTCGCCGCGGTGCTGGGCACCCACACGCATGTGCCGACGGCCGACGGCCGCGTGCTTCCCAAGGGGACCGCGTTCATCTCCGACGTCGGGATGACGGGATCGCGGACCAGCGTGCTCGGGGTCAAACCGGAGCAGGCGCTGGCCTCGATGATCACCCAGATGCCGACCCGCTTCGAGACGGCGAGCGAGGACGTCTGGGTGATGGGCGCTTTGGTCGAGGTCAACTCACGGGGACTGGCCGACTCGATTCAGCAGGTGATGGTGCCTGCTGTCGAGCAGTCCTAGCGCACTGCGTAGCCGGAGAGCAGGACCGATACCGCTCCTCACTCAACCTGCTCGGGTGGGAAGTGAGTGGCTGTCCGCGGGCCGGTCGGCCGAGAAGTACAAGCCGTTCGGAGCGGTATCGGTCCTGCTCTCCAGGGACGCCATTGCCACTAGGAGGAGGGGGTAGAACCAGACGATGTAGAGGTAGAACCAGTGGTGCAGGGTGATTTGGAGCAGGATCAGCAGCGCCGCTCCCAGGGCAGCCACCTGGACGAGAGACTTCTTCCGAGGTCGGAAAGCAAGGAACACGGACAAGCCCGTCATCGCGACGAGGATGGCCGTCCGCAGCCATTCCAGCGAAGGCACCTGCCCCCAGATGCTGAAGGGGGAGTTCCGCCCCGACTGGAACGCGATCGTCCGGTCATAGACGGTCCGCAGCCCCGGATCGATTGCGGGCCACGCCATCACAGCCACGGCAACGGTGGCGAAGCCAGCGCTGAACAGGAGCCACCCGCGCCACCCGGTGAGAGGTGCCGAGAGAGAAAACCTCGCCCGCAGGCGCCTCTCACCGGGGAGCGTGCGCGGCTCGTAGGTGAGCAGCATCGGCGCGAGCAGGGCAGGAGCGAACTTGGCGAAGGTCGCGAGCGCGATCGTTGCTCCTCGGGCCAAGGGTCGGGCAAGGACAAGCAGCGTCGCGACAAGCAGCATCGCCACGAGCGAGTCGTTGGAGTTGGACTCCAGGGTGAAGGCAGTGTACGGGTAGGCGGCCCAGCCGAAGGCGAGGATGGCTGCCAAGCGGCGGCCGGCAGGTCCCGGGCGGATGCGGATGCCCAAGAGGATCAGGAAGCCGAAGGTGAGGAGGTCGAAGGTGATCGCCGCGCCGTGGGCTGCGGGCAGATCGTCCCAGCTTCCCGACCAGGGCCAGATCCGCTCGAAGGGGACGTAGGCGTAGTAGTTGACCGGGCCATAGGTGTCGCCCTCGGAGACGTCTTCGGGGAAGTTGCCGTAGATCGCTTCGCCGTGGGCGATCCGGTCGGCGCCGACGACGCTGGCGTAGCCGACGTCGATCGCGCCGGAGTCGGCCATGTTGAGGCCGACCCGGAAACCCATCAGGAAGAGGGCGGCGATCAGCAGCCAGGCGGCCGGCCAGACCGGCCGCAGCCCCTCCCCCCTGCCGCGAAAGCCGATCCACAGCGCCCGGCCCAGAAGGTAGAGCAGCACCGGGTACTGGAGCGGCACCGAGACGCCGATTTCGGCCCGGTTGAAGAAGATGTGGGAGATCCCGAAGGCGAGCAAGACGAGGAGATCGAGGTTGGCGACGCGGCGCCAGCGGCGCCAGTCGACCAGCCCGAGCAGGAAGATCGCGCAGAGCGGCAGGAACACGTAGGGGGCGTCGAGCTTGTGCCCGAACTGGCCGGAGTAGCCGCGAGCCATTCTCCACGGCACCTGATAACCGGTCCACGACTCGGTGACTTCGCCGCTGTGCCAGTCGACGAGGACCAGGGCCACCTCCTTGCCGTCGGCGAAATAGGCGACCTCCCAGTGGCCTTCGACGATGCTCGCGCTCGAGCTGAGCCCAGGGTTCTTCTGCCGCTCCTCGATCGCCTTCGGGTCCTTGTCGGCGATCGCGATCGCCTTCGCTTCGGTCACCCGCCCGGGATCGGAATCCCCTGAGCTAGGCGCCGCAGCAGCTTCGCCGGGTGAAAGCGCTGCGGCCAGGAGGAGCAGGAGGCACAGAACCGCTCCGATCGCGCCCGCCCCACGGCGACCGTCTTGTCTCACTCGAGGTCCAAGCCGAAGTACTCGAGCACCGCCGGCGCCACGTCCCGCAGCGTCCACTGCGCGCGCTCGTCCGCCGACTCCGGGCCGCAGCCGACGAAGAGCAGCGGGCCCAGCGAGTCGCCGGCGTGCAGGGCGCCGTGGCTGCCGCCCCCGGCGTGGGTGACGCCGCCCCAGTCGACCGCCTCGAAGCCGGGCTCGAGCGAGACGACGAAGTCGCCCGAATGCGGTGCCGTCAGCGCCGCCCAGACCCGAGCCAGCGGATCGGGGTAGGTCTCGCTGCGCAGCCGGCCGTCCTCGACGACCGCCTCCAGCGCCGCCAGCTCCCCCTCGATCTCCCAGCGGCCGTCGCGCAGATCGGCGACC
>DATAIY010000169.1:0-6235 GCA_036262475.1 Solirubrobacterales bacterium | reverse complement strand
CGCCACGCCCGGCCACGCGATCCTCTCCTCGAACACCTCGGCGCTCTCGATCACCGAGATGGCGGAAACGACGCTGCGCGCCGACAAGGTCGTCGGCTTCCACTTCTTCTACCCGGCCTCGGTGATGCCGCTGGTCGAGGTGGTAGTCGGCGAGGACACCTCGCAGGAGACCGCCACCGCGGCCTACAACTTCGCCCAGGCGATCAAGAAGCAGCCGATCGTCTGCGGTGAGATCCCCGGCTTCGTCGTCAACCGGATTCTGATGGCGACGATCGGTGAGATCTGGCGCGCCCAGGAGGAGCAGGGGCTCTCGCTGAAGGCGATCGACGAGGCGATCGCCGCGGCCCAGGTCGCGCCAATGGGGCCGTTCTTCCTCACCGACCTGCTCGGGCTGGACACGGTCTTGCACGTCGCCGAGCACCTCAACGAGTCCTACGGGGAGAGCTTCTACGTCCACCAGGGCCTGAAGCAGCTGGTTGCCGACGGCAAGCTCGGGGTCAAGAGCGGCGGCGAGGGCTTCTTCAAGGACGGCGAGCAGACGATCCCCGGCGACGCCGATCCCGACGCCGAGGAACTGGTGGCGATGTTCACCTGCCGCGCTCTGATCGAGTCCTGCCGGCTGGTCGAGGAGGGCATCTGCTCGGTCCGCGACATCGACCTCGGGATGATGGCCGGCGCCGGCCTCGACCCCCGCCGCGGCCTGCTGCCGCCGTTTTGGAAAGCCGACGTCGAAGGTCTCGACAAGCTGTTGGAGCAGATCGAGATGTTGGAGGAGAAGCACGGTGAGCACTTCGCGCCACCGGTGACCCTGAAGCGGCTGGTCGCCCAGGGCCGCCTCGGCCTCGCCTCGGGCCAGGGCTTCTATCCGTACCCGCAGCCCGACGAGGGCGAGCAGCCGGAGACGGTGAAGCTGGAGACCCGCGGCGACGTCGCGATCGCCTGGCTCGCCAACCTGCCGATGAACGCCGTCTCACCGGATCTCATCCGCGACCTGGGGACCGTCTGGGAGCGGGTCAAGGCCGCCGATGGAGTCGGCGCGATGGTGATCGCCTCGGCGGTCCCGGTCGTCTTCTCGGCCGGCGCCGACATCAAGGCGTTCACGAGGATGGACGAGAAGACCGGCGCCGAGCTGATCGAAACCGGCCACGCGCTGCTGCGCGACTTCGGCCAGGCGCCGGTGGCGACGATCGCCGCCGTCAACTCGATCGCCTTCGGTGGCGGCTGCGAGGTGGCGATGGCCTGCGACGTCAGGATCGCCGCCGAGGCCGCGGTCTTTGGCCAGCCGGAGATCAAGCTCGGGATCATCCCCGGCTTCGGCGGCACCCAGAGGCTGCCGCGGCTGGTCGGCGCCAACAAGGCGCTGGAGATGAACCTGGTCGGGGACGCGGTCCTCTCCGAGGAGGCGCTCGAACTCGGGCTCGTCAACCGCGTCGTCCCCGACCACGAGCTGCTGGAGACGGCCCTGATGTGGGCCCGCAAGCTGGCCGGCCAGGCGCCGGTCGCGGTCGGCCAGGTCAAGTCGGTCTCCAACAAGGGCGACCTCGACGAGGGCATCGAGGCCGAGAAGCAGGGCTTCGCCACCGCCTTCGGCAGCGAGGACGCCAAGGAGGGCATCGACGCGTTCCTCGGCAAGCGCAGTCCGAAATGGAGCGGCAGGTAGCCGTCTCCAGCGCGACGGAGCGGCTCGCGGAGATGATCCGCGGGTCCCGCTCCACCGTCGCGCTGACGGGGGCGGGGATCTCGGTGCCGTCCGGGATCCCCGACTTCCGCACCCCGGAGACGGGGTTGTGGGCCAAGGTCGATCCGATGGAGGTGGCCCACATCGACGTCTTTGAGCGCGATCCCGCCCGCTTCTGGTCCTTCTACCGGCCGCGCTTCCAGTCGCTCGCCGACAAACGGCCCAACCGGGCCCATGAGGCGCTGGCGGAGCTCGAGCGGCGCGGCCTGATCGAGGGCGTCATCACCCAGAACATCGATCGCCTCCACCGCGCCGGCGGCTCCGAGAACGTGGTCGAGGTGCATGGGTCGATCGAGACCTCATCCTGCCGGCGCTGCGCGGCCTCGTTCGAGCTCGAGCAGGTGGAAGAGCTCTTCGACGAGCGCGGGGTGGCCCTCTGCTCGAGTTGCGGCGGGCCGGTCAAACCCGACGTCGTCCTCTTCGGCGAGCTGCTGCCCGAGAGCGCCGTGGCGCGGGCGCGGGACCTGGCCGAACGGGCCAAGCTGATGGTCTGCATCGGCTCCTCGCTGATCGTCCACCCGGTCGCCGGCCTGCCGCAGCTGACCCTCGAGCAGGGCGGCCGTCTGGCGATCGTCACCAGGGGCGCGACCCCGTATGACGACGAGGCTGAGCTGAAGCTGGAGGGCGAGGTCGAGGTCGAGCTCGAGGCACTGCTGGCGGCGCTGAGCTAGGCGCACCGCGCCGGCTCAGAACTTGATCCCGGCCTCACGGCAGGCGGCGACAATCGTGTGTGACCGTTCGTTGTCGAAGGTCGTAGCGCGAGCGCAGGTGGCCCTCGCTTCGGCTCCGCAGGGGTGGATCAGTTCGCCGCCCACACGGCCGGCGACCGCGACGCGGATACAACCCGCCGCCGGCGGCGGCTGGCTGTCGCCGGCGGTTGCCAGGATCAGGCCGAGGACCGCGATCAGCGTCACCGCGAGCCCGGCGATCACCACGTTGCGCTCACGCGGGGTGAGCCGGCGCAGCGGCGTGTTGACGCGTCTGTAGTGGCCCTCGAGCGGCATCCCGGCGCAGCTTAACGTCTGATCGCGAGGCGGCTTCCGACAATCGGGCGAACCTTGCGGCCTGATCTTTGGACACTCGTACGTAGAGGCAGGGGGCCAGCGACGAAAGGCTTTGGCCCAAGTCCAGATGGGCGCAGTACGCCGGTGGGGAGCCGTCTCGTCAGGTGTCCGGCAGGCCCGAAACAAGAAAGGAAACACCGGATCTATGGAATGGTTGAGCGAAGGCGCCAACTCTTGGCAGCTCACCGCCGCGACGCTGGTTGGCCTGATGAGCGTTCCAGGCCTGATGGTTCTCTACGGCGGCGTCATGCAGAAACGTTGGTCGGTGAACTCGATGATGATGGCTTTTGTCGCTTTCGCGATCGTGCTGATCCTCTGGTGCCTGTTCGCCTTCAAAATGGCTTTCGGGAACCCGATGCACATCCTCGGGGCGCATAGCGGCTTCTTCGGAAACATGTGGGGCCAGCCGGGCTCGATTCTGAGCAGCTCCAGCTTGCTCGGGCAGGCGCACATCCCGGAGTACAGCGAATTGGAATTCGCCTTCCCCGAGTCAACCCTCGCCTACTTCCAGATCGTCTTCGCCGCGATCACTCCGCTCCTGATGCTCGGATCGGTGCTCGGGAGGATCAACTTCAAAGCGTGGATCCCGTTCGTCGCGCTCTGGACGGTGCTGATCTACACGATCAACGCCTTCCTGATCTGGGGCGGTGGCTTCTTCGCCCAGCATGGCGCGATCGACTTCTCCGGCGGCTACGTCATCCACCTCGCCGCGGGGGTCTCGGGATTCGTGGCTGCATGGGTGATCGGGCCACGGCTGCAGCGTGACCGCGAGGTCGACGCTCCGAACAACCTGGCGATGGTCGCGGTCGGGGCCGGTCTGCTCTGGTTGGGCTGGAACGGCTTCAACGGCGGCGACTGGTACGAAGCCAGCGGCATCGCCTCGGCCGCGGTGCTCAACACCAACCTCTGCACTGCCGTCGCCCTCCTGGTCTGGGTCGCCTGGGACTACGCGACCGGCCGCAAGCCGAGCCTAATCGGCAGTGTCAACGGGATGATCGTCGGCCTCGTCGGGATCACGCCGGCAGCCGGCTTCGTCAACGGCTGGGGGGCGATTATCATCGGCGTCGTCGCCAGCACCCTCGTCTACTTCGCGCTCAACTACCTGAGTCGCGTGCGTCCGTTCCGCAACGTGGACGACACCCTCGGAGTCATCTACACCCATGGATTCGCCGGGCTCCTCGGCGGTCTCCTGGTCGGCATCTTCGCCAACAAGGCGATGGCCGAAACGGCGCTGGCCGGGACCATCTCCGGCGGTGGCCTGCACCTGCTCAGCTGGCAGGCGCTGACCGCCCTCTGGGTGATCGTGTTCTCCGCGGTCGGCACCTTCATCCTCCTCAAACTGGTCGGCCTGGTCATCCCGCTGCGGATGAGCGACGCCGAAATGGAGGAAGGAGACATCGCCGTCCACGGACACGAGGTCTATCCGTCCGACGTGCCGTCCCTGGGCTACCCGGACGGGTACCCGTCCGCGGCGTCAGCGCCAGCACCGGGAGGCGCTGCCTAGGCAGCGCCCGAGCCTCACCCCGACGCAGTCACGGAACCGCCCCCGCCCTCCTCCCCGGGGGCGGTTCCGTTTTTAGGGGGGCTCGACTCAGGCCGTCGCATCGCCGGCCCGGCGGGCGGCCTGGCGCAGGACGTCCAGCATCGTCGCCACCGCCGGCGTCGCCGCGGCGGCGCGCGGGGTCGCGGCGAAGATCTTCCGCACCGGGCTTCGAGGGTGCAGGGGACGGACGCGGATGTCGGGCCTGACCGTGGAGAGCGCCAGCTGCGGTATCAGAGCCACCCCGACCCCGGCGGCGACGAGCCCCTGCACGGTCTGGTAGTCGTCGCTCTCGAAGGACACCGCCGGTTCGAAGCCCGCCGCGTGGCAGGAACGGATCACATGCCTCGCACACGGGCTGGCCGCTGAGGTCTGCACCCAGGACTCCCCGCGCAGGTCCTCCAGCCGCAGCTCCTTGCGCTCGGCAAACGGGTGGTCGTGGCGCATCGCCAGGTGGAGGGGGTCCTCGAACAGCTCGAAGCGCCGCATGCCGGCGCTGAGCCGCTCGCCCACTCCCTCGAATTCGAACAGAAGTACGAGGTCGAACTCTCCCGCCCGCAGCCGCGGGGCGATCTCCTCCGGCTCGCCCTCGGCGAGCGTCAGCTCGACGCCGGGGTGGGAGGCGCGGAAGCCGGCTATAGCCTGGGGCATCAGCGCTGCGCCGGCGGTGGGGAAGGACGCGGTCCGCAGGCGGCCGCCGTGCCCGGCGGCGATCGCCGCGATCTCGGTCTCGGCCGTCTCCATCTGAGCCAGGATGCCGCTGACGTGTCCCGCCAGTGCAGCTCCGGCCACGGTCGCGCGGGCGCCACCGCGGCTGCGCTCGATCAGCGCCACGCCCGCTTCGCCCTCGAGGGTGGCGATCGCCTGGGACACCGCCGACTGCGAGTAGGACAGAGCGTCGGCGGCGTCGGAGAACGAGCTGCGGGCGATGACCTCGCGAAAGACGTTGAGACGGCCGACATTGAACATAAGCAAAACCGATTCTATATATTGAGGATACAAGTTGTGCTAATACCAACTCGGTGCAACCATCGATCTTCCATCTCGAACTTCGCGAACCAACTCACAAGGAGGCATCTCATGGCACTGAAGATCATCGTTTCCTACGACGACACCGACCACGACCGCGACGCGCTGGCGCTCGGCCGGCTGCTCGCCTACTCCGGTGCCGAGCTCTCGCTCGCCTATGTCCGCCACTCCTTCGGGGACGGCGCGCTCGGCGAGCAGCAGGCAGAGGAGCTGCTGGAGCGGGGCGCCGCCTCGGTCGGCACCCCGGATATGCCCCGCCACGTCGTCGTCAACCCCGCGACCAGCGTCGGCCTGACCGAGTTGGCCGAGCGCGAGAACGCGGACGTCATCGTCTTCGGCTCCGAATACCGCACTGCCGCGGGTACGGTCAAGCCGGGGATCTCGGCCGCCAAACTGCTGCTCGGCGGACCGGCGGCGATCGCCGTCGCCCCGGCGGGTCTGCGCTCGAACCCGGCGCTGAGCGTCAATACGGTCGGCGTCATCGACGAGGGTGACGAGGCCGCGAGGGCGACCGCGAACAGCCTCGCTTCCGCGCTCGGCGCAACCGTCGCCGAGCACGGCGCCGGGCCGGTCGACCTGCTCGTGGTCGGCTCCCGTCCGGAGGCCCCTGAGGGCAGGGTCGTCCTCAGCGCCAAAAGCGACTTCGCGGTCGAGGCCGCGACCTACCCGGTCCTGGTGGTTCCGCGTGGTGTCAGCCTCGGCTTCGGGGCATCCCCGGCGCCGGCCGCGCCGGTTGACGCCTAGGCGTCCGGTTGTCTGACGACGAGGATGACGGCCGCGACCTTCGGGTCGCGGCCGTCCAGTTTCTCTCTCGCTTCGCCCCAGTGGATCGGTCGGAGGTCGTGGCCGGCCACGACCTCCGAC
>DATAIY010000168.1:0-3081 GCA_036262475.1 Solirubrobacterales bacterium | reverse complement strand
GTATTGATCGTCGGCGGCGGCGGGGCGGGGCTGACCGCTTCGATGCTGCTGGCAGCCCAGGGAGTGGAGCATCTTCTGCTGAATGCACGTCCGGACACCTCGGACCTGCCCAAGGCGCACGTGCTCAATCAGCGCGCGATGGAGATCCTCGACGACGTCGGTGTGGCGGACGTCATCGAAGAGCGCGGCACGCCGGCCGAGGCGATGGCGGCAACCGCCTTCTACGCCGGCTTCGGCGGTCCCGACCCGGACGCCGGCCGCCGGATCGCGAAGCTGCAGAGTTGGGGCGCCGGGGGAGACGACGAGCACTGGCGCGCCGCCAGTGCCCGCCGTCAGTGCAACCTGCCGCAGATCCGGCTCGAGCCGCTCCTGCGAGGTCGAGCCGAAGAGCTCTCGCCCGGTCGGATCCGCTTCAACCACGAGATGATCGGGCTGAGCCCGGACGGTGGCGGGGTCACCGCGACGGTGCGCGACAATGGGGACGGCCGCATCTACGAGGTCCGCGCCGAGTACCTGATCGGGGCCGACGGCGGCCGCACGGTGCCGGCTCAGATCGGGGTGGAGTACGAAGGGCTCGGCGTGGTCTCGGAGGCGGTCACCTTCCACGTCTCCGCGGACTTCTCTGAGCTGGCCCCGGACCCCGACGTCCTCATCCGCTGGATCATCTCGCCGGAGAGCGGCGCAGGCGTGGTGATGGTGCCGATGGGACCCGAGCGCTGGGGGCCCGACTCGGAGGAGTGGGTGATCCACCTCCAGTATCTGGTCGGCGACCCCCGCGCGGCCTCTGACGAGGCCGTCCTGGCTGACCTGCGCGCCGCGCTCCGCATCCCCGACCTGCCGATGGAGATCCAGAAGATCTCCCGCTGGACCGTCGACGCTGTGCTCGCCTCCTCGTTCCGGGAGGGCCGGGTCTTCCTCGTGGGCGACGCAGCCCACCGTCACCCACCGACCGGCGGGCTGG
Organism: Solirubrobacterales bacterium; assembly: GCA_036262475.1. GTDB lineage: Bacteria > Actinomycetota > Thermoleophilia > Solirubrobacterales > 70-9 > VAYN01. The sequence continues at coordinate 2,120 of DATAIY010000168.1, read as the reverse complement.
GGCTGACCAGCGCGATCCATGACGTGCAGAACCTCTGCTGGAAGCTCGGCGCCGTCCTTTCGGGGCGGGCGGGCGAAGCTCTTCTCGATAGCTATGAGCTCGAGCGACGGCCGGTGGTCGCCCGCAACGCGCAGCGCTCGCTGGAAAACGCGGTCAACCACCTGACGATGCTCGCGACGATCGGCGTTAGTCAGGACAAGGACGCCGACGAAAACTGGGAGAGCCTGCGCCGGCTGTGGAGTGGGGACCCCGCGGATGAAGAGCACCGGGGGGCCGCGCTGCGCGTCGTAAGGGCGCAATCGATGGAGTTCAACGAGCACAACGTCGAGTACGGCTTCGCGCACGAATCCGCGATCGTTCCGGACGGAACACCCGCGCCGGATAACCCCGATGACGTTCGCATCTACATCCCCTCCACCCGGCCTGGCGCGCCACTGCCGCACGCCTGGATCGATGACCTCGACGGAAACCGGCGCCCGATCAAGGACCTGGTGCCGCCCGGCCGTTTCCTGCTGATTGCCGGCGAGGAGGGGGAGGCTTGGTGCGAGGCGGCGTGCGAGCTCGCCGCCGAACTGGACCTGCCCCTGGACGCGATGAGAATCGGCCACCTCGACGGCGACCTCTTCGACGCGAGGTCGATGTGGGCACGCTGGCGTGAGATCGGCCCTGATGGCGCGGTGCTGGTCCGCCCGGATCGCTTCGTCGCCTGGCGCAGCCTGGGAGCCGCCGACGATCCGGAGGCGGAGCTCCAAGACGCCCTCAGCCGGATTCTCGGTCGCTCCATCTCCGCGGACAGGGAAGCCGACGCGGTGGCGGAAGGGGCGAGCGCATGAGCGGCGTCAGCCGCATCGGCCACATGGGGATGCGGGTGCGCGACCTCGATGCCGCCGTCGAGTTCCAGTCGGCCGTGCTCGGCCTGGTCGAGACCGAGCGCCGCGGCCGCGTCTCCTACCTGACCTGCAACGAGCGCCACCACGAGCTGATCCTGATCGAGTCGAGCGAGCGCGGCTATGACCACATCGGTCTCGAAGTGCCCGACCCGGAGACGCTGGAGCGGGTTCGCGCCGGCGTAAGGAACGCTGGCGGAGAGGCGATCGGTGAGGTCTATGACGGCGAGCCCGGGATCGACCGCGCGGCACTCATCCGTGGGCCCGGCGGCCACGTCTACAAGCTCTTCTGCGGGATGCGGGCCAACTCGCCGCCGTCCAACGGAGATCGCCCGCTCAAGTTCGAGCACGTCTCAGTCAAGGCGCGTGGTCTCGGCGCCAGCGAGCGATTCCTCGCCGACGGCCTCGGCCTGGCCTTCTCGGATCGGATGGGAAGGACGGCGAGCTGGTGGCACTGCGATGCCGACCATCACGGGATGGCGGTCGTCTTCGGCCCGCGACCGGAGCTCTCTCATTACGCCTGGACGGTGCCGGACCTGAACGCGATCGGCCGGATCGCCGACCGCCTCGTCGCCCGTGGGCGAAAGCCGATCTGGGGGCCGAGCCGCCACGGCCCCGGCAACAACCTCTTCCTCTACTTCCACGACGCCGACGGGGCGATGATCGAGTGCTGCGCGGGTATGGCGAGGATGCCCCCCGAGGGCGACTACGAGCCGCGCCGCTGGCCGGGCGGACTGGGAAGCATCAACAAGTGGGGAGGCACGCCGCCGCCGCGCTTCATCCTCACCGGATACCCGATCCGCCACTCGTCCCCCGACTGGCTCGGCCGTGAGGGATCGTGAAGCTGCGTCGCAACGCGACGGGCCTGATGGTCCTGCGTGAAGACGGCAGCTGGGTCTCGCTGCCGGCGGTGCGGGCCGCGACCTTTGCGGGCAGCAATCTCTCCGAGGACGAGACCAGCGACCTTCTTGCATTCCTTGCTGGCGGCGAGCGGACCAGGACCGCGGCCGCCGAGGCGATTGCCGCCACCGCCGGAAACCCCGAGGTCGCCGCCGACCCAGCGTCCGCGACGCTACCGCTGCAGCCGCGCTCGATGCGCGCCTTCATGCTCTGGGAGTCCCATCTGATCGCCTCGAGCCGGATGCTGGTCAGGCGCTTCTTCCCACCCGCCGCGGCGAAGGTGGTCTCCGGCTACGAGCGGGTGACGCGGCGCACCTTTCCGAAGCTGAAGCC
>DATAIY010000167.1:0-1669 GCA_036262475.1 Solirubrobacterales bacterium | reverse complement strand
TGACGGAAGCCGTTCTTGCCGATGTAGTCGCGCAGGCCGATCCGCAGCGCCCCGTAGACCTCGTCGATGTCGGCGAGCGGCTCCGCGGGCGGGCGGGGAGCCTCTCCCGGGACCTCGCAGACCAGCAGCACCTCCTCGAATTGGGCGGCGCGGGCGATCAGCTCCCCGTCCGGGCCGATGACGAGGCTCTGACCGTCGAAGACCAGCTCGTCCTGGCCGCCGACGAGGTTGCAGAAGGCGAAATGGGTGCCGTAGGCCCGCGCACGCTCAGCGAACATCGCCTCCCGCTCGCGACCCTTGCCACGGTGATAGGGAGAGCCCGACGGGTTGGCGATCAGCTTGGCGCCCTGTTCGGCCTCGGTCTGCGCCGGCGGACCGCTCACCCAGCAGTCCTCGCAGATGGTCAGGCCGACGCTCAGCCCGGCGACCTCGATCGTCAGCGGCTCGGTTCCGGGGACGAAGTAGCGCTGCTCGTCGAAGACCGCGTAGTTGGGAAGCCTGTTCTTGCGGTAGACCGCCCGCACGGCACCGTCGGCGAGGACCGCTGTCGAGTTGTACGCGTGGCGGAAGTCACCCGCGCCGGACACCGGCTCGGCGAAGCCGACCAGCACCGTGATTCCGCTGACCCCGTTCGCCAGCTCCTCGACCGCAAGCCGGTTGGCCTCGATGAAGTGGGGCTTCAGGTAGAGGTCCTCGGCGGGGTAGCCGGGCACACAGAGCTCGGGGAAGATCACCAGCTCGGCGCCCTCCTGGCGCGCGCGCCAGACCCACTCGGCGATCTTCGCCGAGTTGCCGTCGATGTCGCCAACCGTCGGATCGATCTGGGCCAGGGCTATGCGCATACACGCCCACCGTTGCTCATCGGCGAAGTATCGCCGTCGCTGGACTCGGAACGGGCCGAGGCGCCCGCTAAGGTGCCTGTGATGCGGGACCGCCGTCGCCACCTGGCCGGTATCTCGGTGGCGGCGCTCTTGGCCCTGACTGCCGCGCCGGGCGCTGCCCTGGCCTCGCCGGGTCTGACGACGGCCGTCCCCAGCCTCGCCTCGCCGTCGCAGAAGCCCTTCATCGCGCCGAAACCGCGGCCGACCGAAGGCCGCGGGCGGCCGACCGACAACCCCGATCCCAACCGCAATGCCTACTCGGTCCCGCAGGCGCCGCAATCGCCCGCCTGCGCGGCCAACTTCTGCGTCCACTGGGTCGCCGAGGGGCTCGACGCCCCCAGCCTCAAGGACTCCAACGGCGACGGCGTCCCCGACTACGTCCAGCGAGTCCTCTCGGTCGCCGAACACGTGCACTCGGTCGAGAACGACAAGCTCGGCTGGCGGGAGCCGAAGAGCGACGGCCAGTTCGGCGGCGGCGAAGGCAAGACCGACATCTACCTCTCTCAGATCGGCGGCGAACTGTTCGGATACGCGGCGCCGGATCCGGGCCAGGCCTCCAGGGCTCATCCGATTCCGCGGCGCCTGCAGGGCTACCTGGTCCTCGACAACGACTACAGCGCCTTCGAGTTCCCGGGAACGACGCCGCTCAGCGACCTCGAGGTGACGATCGCCCACGAGTACAACCACATCCTCCAGTTCGGCTACGACGCCTTCCAGGACCCCTGGTTCGCCGAGTCGAGTGCGACCTGGATGGAGGATCAGGTCTACAACAACATCAACGACTACCT
>DATAIY010000166.1:0-1633 GCA_036262475.1 Solirubrobacterales bacterium | reverse complement strand
CACAACCTGTTTGTGCGCATGGCGATGCGCTTCGCTGCCCTGGCGGCCGCCGTGACGCTGAACCACCGCCTCGGCCGCCCCAGCCGCTCGCTGGCCTGCTACACGACCTGATCGCGTGGCACAACTCATCTAGTGCTTCGCAGGCTGATCGAGCTCGTCTCGCTGCGCCCTGCTCGGAGTTCAAGGAGCTCGAGATCGTCCCTCCCCTCTTACGCCGCCAGGTTGCTCGTCCGGCGCTTCAGCAGACCGATTGCCTTCCTCGCCGCTTGCCAGCCAGCTGCTGCCACGGTCGCGCTGGTGAGGAGCCGGCAACGCTACGACGGGGGCGCCCCGATCGAGTTTGCGTACCCCACAGGCAACGGAATCAATGATCCGCGGGTGGTCGCGAGAGACGAATCGGGCCCTGATTCGCGCGGAGCCGCCGGCGTGGTACCAACTTGGTACCCAACGCATCGTCCGATGCGTCCGACACCGGGGACGCATGGGACGGAGGGGACGCGTCGGGACGGATATGGCAGTCGTGTCCTCCGGCTGGGGGCCGAGCGGTCGCAGGTTCAAATCCTGTCTCCCCGATTTGCGAAACACGCCTTCCAGAGCGGAGTTGGCGAACGGCACCCGGGGCGCTGCCCCGCCGCCGCTCCAGCGCCCGCGCGGCGGAAATCTCCGTGACGGGCAACCGCTACCCTGACTGGGAGGGTCCGTTAGCTCTAGTGCGGATGAGGCCTGATACGAGACGGAACCGATTGCGCCACACGCGCGGTCGCTATCCGTCTCCGAAAGGAGTATCAGTGACTGATCGGAAAGTGGACGAGGCCAAGGGCCGCGCCAAGCAAGCAGCCGGCAGCTTGACCGACAACAAAGAGCTCAAGAACGAGGGCAAGGCTGACCAGACCGCCTCGTCGGTAAAGGAGAAGTTCGAGCACGCCGTGGACGCGGTCAAGGAGAGGTTAACCGGCGGCAAGAAGTAGCGTCGCAAGCAAGGCTCAGGTGACGTCCCCCCAGGACCCGTTTCGATCGTGCACCCCGCGTCGTCGCAAGGGCAATGCCCGAAGCGGTGGCGTCGCCGTGGCGCGGGTGTCCTTCCGGGGCCGCTTGTCCTTGGCTCCCAGACCCGGAGCGCGCGATTAGGAGCTCGCCGATGCTTCCTCGCGATGAAAGTGATTTTGCCTGTGGGGTGCGAAAACTCGATCCTGTCGGGTTAGGCCCACTTCCATCCGGCCGGTGGCTGTGGGGTACGCAAACCCGATCGTGGCCGAGAAAGACGTGCTCGCATCCGGCTGGTGGCTCCCTCGGACCTTCATGAGGACGTCGCAGCGTCCTTTGCTCGCCCCCGAGTCTTGCGATCACAAGCGGTGAGTCTCCGGTCCTCACAAGGCGTGCGTGGAGTTGAAACTCCACGCACCTGCACCCAGGATGCCGCGAAGCCGCCTCGGTCCGGCTCCGATCAGATCAGGCTGCGGCGCGGGACTCGTGAATCAGTCCGCCGAGCCCCTCGCGCCTATTCACGGTTGAGACTGAGGGCGTCCTCGGCAAGGGCGTGACCCGCGCCCGATCGGGCGCCGCCAGGCCCAGGGACCGGTGCGGCCGGTGCCCGTTGTAATGATCAAGAAAGCTCCGCAGCAGGCGCTCGAGC
>DATAIY010000165.1:0-3396 GCA_036262475.1 Solirubrobacterales bacterium | reverse complement strand
GTGCGGGCGCTGCGGATCTTCGACGATGCCGAGGGCCGGATGAACGAGCCGCTGGGCGAGCGCGAGGTTCTCTGCGTCAGCCAGTTCACCCTCTTCGGGGACGCCCGTAAAGGCAACCGGCCCAACTACATGGCGGCCGCCTGCCCGGAGGTGGCCGAGCCACTTTACGACCGCTTCTGCGAGAGGCTCGGCGCCGCCAAGGGCGTGTTCGGGGCCTGCATGGGCGTGGCGCTGATCAACGACGGCCCGGTGACCCTGATGGTCGAGGTCTGAGCGGGGCGCGGGGCGGGGAACGCTAAGGCACCCGGTGCGGTTCTAGGCTCAATACATGGGCCTCGGCGGCTGAGAAGCCGTGGGTCCTCCTGGTCTCGGCGGCGCTCGCGGCGGGCTTGCTGACGGGATGCTTTGGCGGCACCGTCCGCTCGCCTCCCGAAGCGAGCGGGTGCCGGCATCACGGCTCCGATCGGCATCGCGAGCAGAGGCGGCGCCCGCGCTACGCGCGTCAGCAGAAGAAGGGCGAGGTAGCCGGCAATGTGGTCACGATCGCCGCGGTCGGCGACACGGCGATGGGGATCACGCCGACGCCGCCACCAGAACCGGCCAGCTACTTCGATCCAATTGAGGGTGAGCTCAAGGGTGCCGTCGTCTTCGGCAACCTCGAGGGCACCCTCACCGACGGCTCGGAAACTCCCAAGCGCGACGAGAAATTGACGAATGCTTCGCCTTCAGGGCGCCGCCGGAATACGCAAAGTACCTCGCCGCGGCCGGCTTCACGATGATGTCGAACGCAAAAAGCCACTCCTTCGACTTCGGTCAGGCGGGGGAGGACGAAACGACCGCAGCGCTGCACCGCGTCGGTGCCTCCCAGACCGGACTGCCGGGCGAGACCACGATCGTCAAGGCCGATGGCCGCAAGGTGGCCTTCCTCGGCTTCGCTCCGTATTCCAACACCGCTGCGCTCACCGACCTCGCCATCGCGAGGGAAATGATCCGGCAGGCGCGGAAGCAGGCAGACATCGTCGCCGTCGCCATCCACGCCAGCGCCGAGGGCTCCGACGCCCAGCATGTCATTGGCGATGAGGAGACGTGCTTGGGGAGGACCGGGGCAACGCCGAGGAATTCGCCCACATCGCGATCGAGGCCGGCGCCGACCTGATTCTCGGTTCGGGTCCGCAAGTCCTCCGCGGCATCGAGATCTACCGCGGCCGGCTCGTCTCCTACGGCCTCGGCAACTTCTCGGGGTCCCACAACTTCGCCCCGAGGGGGTGCTCGGCGAGACGGTGGTGCTGCGCGTCACCCTGGCCGCGGACGGCGCCTTCCGCGCCGGTCGCCTGGCCTCAGTCCGCCTGGTCGAAGCGGGCCAACCGTCCCCGACCCGGAAGGCGGCGCCAACCTGATCGCGGTGCTCGCCGATGAGGACTTCGGCTCCCACGCGGTGAAGGTCAGCTCGAGCGGGCGGATCACGGCGCCGTAGCGCCGTTGCCGCTCTCCAGGGACTGGCCCTGTAGGTTCGCGGCGTGGCTGCATCGGAACCGGTCGGGGAGATCGAGGTCGAGGGGCGCCGGCTTGTCTGGCGGACCGTCGGGCGAGGGCCGGAGATGCTGCTGCTCAACGGCTACGCGGCCACGAGCAGGGACTGGGACCCGACCTTCCTGGGGCGCCTGGCGCGCTCGCACCGGGTGATCTGCCCCGACAACCGCGGTCTCGGCGGGTCGGAGCTCGGTGAGGCTGAGTTGGCGATAGATGGCATGGCCGCCGACCTCGAGGTGCTGCTCGACGCCCTGGGGGTCCTCCGCGTGGCGGTGGTCGGCTGGTCGATGGGAGGATTCGTCGCCCAGCAGCTGGCGCTGCGCTCACCCGACCGGGTGGCGACGCTGACGCTGATCTCCAGCGATCCCGGCGCTCCCGACGCGATCTCGCCGAGGCCAGAGATCTGGTCCCGGCTGATCGACCACTCAGGGACGCCCAGAGCCCAAGCGTCGCGACTGATCTCACTGCTGTTCCCGGCCGAGCTGGCGACGGAGATCGACAGCCAGTTCGGTGAGGTCGTCGCCGCCGCGCGGGCCGAGCTGCCTCCTCAGACGCTCAGCGCCCAGGAGGCGGCCATGGAAGCCTGGCACCGCCACGACCAGCCCCGGCCCGAGGGCCGCGCGGCCCCGCCGACGCTGATCGTCCACGGCGCCGAGGACGTCGTGATCCCGGCTGACAACGCGGACCGCGTCGCGAGACGCTGGCCGGGCGCGAGGGTCGAGCTCTTCGAGCGCTGCGGGCACGCCGTGATGGCGCAGGAGCCACAGCGGGTCGCCGCCGCGATCCGCGCCCACTCCGGTTAGCCGGACGGTGCGTTGCCTGCAGGCGGGGGGAAGCCGGGCGTCGTCGGGGCGGAGCGCCCCCGCGCGGGGCCGAGGCTCTCCTTGATCTCCTCGCGCATCCGCGCCACCAGCGAGACCGTCGCGTCGCGCAGTCCGTCGAGGTCCTCGGTCAGGGTGCGCCTGCCGACCAGACTGACGCAGAGAGTCCCCTCGACGTACTCGAAGGCAAGGCCCGTCGGCGCCTGTTCCAGTAAGAAGACGATGAACTGCGGTGAGAAGAGCTCGTGCAGCCAGGTGTCGTCGTGGTCGGGCGAGGCGAAGATCCGGTAGCGCCGGTCGAGCTCGGTGCTCTCGAGCTGAACCCGCTGGTTGCCGTGGATCAGCACATCGGCCGCGCGCCCGAGCAGGTGGGCGTCCTCGACCCGCTGGCAGAGGAGCCAGGGAATGAACCGCTTCGCCTTCGGGACGTGAGTCACGGCGACCGTGAAGTGCGCCTCGCCCTTTGTCTCGACCCCTTGAGAATCGCTGGTCACCGCGTTGCGGGTGACCAGCGCCATCTGCGCTTCGACGTAGGTCGACAGCCAGCCCGTCATCACCGCGTCGACGCTGCGCAACTCGCCCTCGGCGAGGAGCGGAGTCGTCCGCGGCAGATGGGCGCCGGCGTCGACGGTGAGGCCGCGCGACGCGGCGTAGCTGGCGAAGTCTTCGATCCCATCAGGCGCGGCGATGACTGCAGGTTCGCATGGTGTCCTCCAAGCGGCAATTAGGCTGCCGCGATGGCAGCCCCGCACGGGAAATGCTGTTCTTCGCCGGTGCCGGACTCGACGCCTGCGCCCAGCAAGTCGCTGAACCACTCCGTCGTCGGAAACTCTCGCTCCGAGACCTCCGCGACCCGGGCGATGAAGTCGCACTCGTCGGGATCGTCGTCGAGGTCAAGGCCGAATATGCTTCCCACCCCCGAGACCCAACAGGAAGGAATCTAGTGTCTTTCGCGGTCTCGCTTTCGCAACTGCTCCTGGCTCTCGTGTTCGCCGTGGCCGGAGTTGCCAAGCTGGCAGACCGCTCCGGAACCCGACGAGCGATC
>DATAIY010000164.1:0-4976 GCA_036262475.1 Solirubrobacterales bacterium | reverse complement strand
GAGCTGGTCCGCGCCGCGCACGAGGTCTGCCCGTACTCGAACGCGACTCGAGGCAACGTCGAGGTCACCCTGACCGCCAACGGCGCCCCGGTCGAGGCCTAGGCCGAGCCGACCTCGACGAAGGCCTGCAGCTTCCCGGGCATGCTCTCGACCATCCGGCCGCGGAGCACGCCGACGACCGGTCCGCGGATGGCGATCCCCAGAATTCGCCCCGGATCCACTTCCAGCCTGTAGGTGGCGCGAGTGCGCCGGTCGCCGAGGTCCTCGAGCTCCCAGCTACCCTCGACCGACTTCCGGTCCGGTCGCCGTCCTCCTGGACCCAGGTGATCCGGCAGCTCATCTCCGTAGCTGTAACGCAGCATCGAGGTGAGCCGCTTGACCGGGGGTTTCGGTCTCCATCCGCACCAGGATCTGATTTCCGTCGGCATCACGATCGAGGCATTCTGCGACCTCGATCTCCGGCTGCCAGCGAGGCGCGCCCTCGCCGTCGGCCGCGGCCACGTAGACGGCCTCCATCGGCGCTTCGACCTCGGTGCTTGGGGAGCCGACGATGGTGCCCATCGCCCCAGCCTATGCCGGGATGGCGATCCCCACCGGCTACCGTCATGGGATGCCCTCGGAGTTGCGACTCAGCGTCCTCGATCAGACCCCGGTCTCGGAGGGATCGACCGCGGCGCAGGCGCTGCGCAACTCGATCGACCTGGCGCGGCTGGCCGATGGCCTCGGATACCACCGCTACTGGGTCGCCGAGCATCACGGCGGCGGGCTCGTCGCCGGGCCCTCACCGGAGGTGCTGATCGGCCCGATCGCCTCGGCCACCAGCCGCCTGCGGGTCGGCAGCGGCGGCGTCATGCTCCCCCACTACAGCCCGCTCAAGGTGGCGGAGAACTTCGGGGTCCTGGCGGGGCTGTATCCCGGGCGCATCGACCTCGGCATCGGCCGCGCCGCCGGTACCGACCCGATGACGACTCACGCACTCCAGCGCGATCGCTCCCACGCGATGCCCGACGACTTCCCCGAGCAGCTGGCGGAGCTGCTCGGCTACTTCGAGCGCAGCTTCCCGGCCGACCATCCGCTTGCCCGGCTCGCCGACAGCCTGCCCGGCAACCCGGAGGTCCCGGAGACGTGGCTGCTCGGTTCCTCCGAACAGAGCGCGCTGTGGGCCGGCGAACTCGGCCTTCGCTATGCCTTCGCCGATTTCATCAACCCGCGCGGGGTGGCCAACGCAAAGACCTACCGCAGCAACTTCGTCACCGGCGAGCGGCTCGGGGCGCCGCGCGTCGCCGTGGCGGTGCGGGCGATCGTCGCCGAGACCGGGGAGGAGGCCGAGCGCCTCTCGACCAGCTGGCGCATGGCCTTCGACCTGCTGCGCCGCGGCCGCCTGATCCCGGTGCCGCCTCCCGGGAAAGCGGCGCGTTACCTCGTGCTCCACGGCGGCGAGCGCGAAGGGCCCGGCGGCAAGCCGCGCCGGCTCACCGGCACGGCGGCGCAGGTCCGGGCCGAGATCGAGGAGATCGCGGCCGCCTATGGCGCCGAGGAGGCGATCGTGGTCACGATCACCCACGACCACGAGGCGCGGCGGCGCTCATACGAACTGCTGGCCGAGGAGTTCGGCCTCGACAGGTCCGACCCGGTGCGGGCCGGCGATCTCAGCGTCGGCGCTCCGGGCTAGCGCTGGGCCGAGACCCGCTCGGCCGGCTCCGGGTGGTGAGTGAAGAGATCCCAGTTCTTGGTGCGGCCGTCGCGCGGCCGGGACATGTAGCGGCCCGACGGCATCGGCCCGTACTTCTCCTCAAGCGAGGCGAAGGCGGCATCCCGGGTGACGCCCTTGCGGTGCCCGCTGGACTTCCACTTGCCTTCGATGTTTTTGTGGCGGAAGTCGAAAACCATGGCACCGACCGTACCCGATCCCCGCCGCCGGTGCGAATCGCTCGCCAGTAGGCTCCGCCGCCGTGGCCTGCTTATTTCGCCCCCGTTTGCTGATCTTTCTGGCACTGGCTGGCGCATCTGCCCTCGGCGCGGTGCTGCCCGGCGCGTTTGGGCAGTCGAAGGCCGGGCCCGGGGCTGTCCGCGACGCCTTGGCCCAGACCGGCCAGGCCCAGGGCGCACCAGATCGGACCCTGGTCCTCAGCCGCGTCATGGTCGAAGCGGGGGCCAAGCTGGCCCTGCACCACCACCTCGGGACGCAGGTGGCCCACATCCAGTCCGGGACGCTCACCTACACGGTCAGGCGCGGCTCGGTCATCGTGCGCAAGGGCGAGTCTGACCAGCATCCGGTGACCGTCCGCTCGATCAAGGCCGGCCAGACCGGCAGGATCCGCTCCGGTCAGTGGATAGTCGAGCAGCCGTCCGACATCCACGACGCCGCCAACCGCGGTTCGACTCCTGTCGTCATCTACCTGGCGACGTTGCTGGAAGCCGGTGCTCCGCCGGCGACTCCGGTGACGCTAGGAGGCGGCTGAGTCGAGTGCCCGGCGCAGGTCGGCCTCCGTCTGCGGGCCCTGCAACGTCTCGACGATCCTGCCATTGGAGTCGAGGACGACGGTGGTCGGGAGGCCGCTGAACTCGTAGCGGGCGCCGTAGACGCCGTCGGGATCTTCCAGCACCGGGAAGGTCCAGCCATAGCGGTGGATGAAATCCCGGGCCGCGCCGGTCTGGTCGGTGTAGTCGACCCCGACCAGGCGCCCGGCGCCGTGCAGTGAGCGGTTGAACCGCTCGAGTTCGGGCGCCTCCTTGCGGCAGGGATCGCACCAGCTCGCCCAGAAGTTGATCAGCGCCGGCTTGCCGCGCAGGCTCGCGAGCGTCGCCCTCGGCGCCTGCAGAACCTTCGACGGAAGCGGCGGTGCCGGCTTCGAGCTTCCATTCGAGTTGGCGGACAGGACCTCGAAGGTGATCAGGCCGACAACAAAGGCCACGGCGACAACGGGAACAACGACTCGCCGCACGGCTGCCTACCGCTCCAGGAGCGGAACGTCATGGACGATCTGGGACGGGCTGAAGTTGGCCGGGTAGAGCGTCGTCACCTTGCCGTCGGCGGCGATCCCGTAGACCAGCGCCGAGTGCTCGACCAAGTCGCGACCCGCCTTGTCGGGCCTGGCGACGATGTTCCAGTCCGTCCAGACATGGCCAAGTTCCTTGCGGGAGCCGATCAGGTACTGCATGCGGCCGGCCATGCCGTGTTCCTTCAGGAAGGCGGCGACCGTCTTCGGCGTGTCGCCCTTAGGGTCGGTCGAGACGGCGACGATCTGAAGCCCCTTGGCCTTCGGCCCGAGCTCGGCCTGGGCCGTTTTCAGGTGGCTGACGATCAGCGGGCAGACGTCCGGGCAGTGGGTGTAGATGAAGGTGACCAGGACTGCCTTGCCCTTGTACTGGGCGAGATCGACGGGCTGGCCGAGTGAGTCGCGCAGCTTCAGCGCCGGCGCCGGCTTTGGCGGCGTCGCTTCGCCCCCCGAATAGGTGCTGTTGTCGACGGCCGTCTGACCCTTCGGCACGCCCTGCTGCGTGCTGCCGCCGCCGCTGCTGCCGCTGCCGCAGCCCGCGGCCACGCAGATGAGAGCGATCGCGAGGAGGGCGGCGATCGCGGCGAAGAGGCGGAAGTTTGGTCGCAAGCTGGTCATCCGGCTGGGTGGCTGCTTGGACGAGAACCGAATTACGCAGCGGAGCATACGCGGCGGGGGTCGCCGGGGTTCGAGGCTCGGCGGAGCGCGGTGCGGCGTGATCTAAGATCGCTCGCCATCCAGGCCACCTGTACATCCCGAAGGGCAGCGCTGTGAGCGAGCCGCTCGGTATCGGAATCGAGGAGCGGGCCGATAGCGACGGTGCCTACCCAAGGCTCTCGGAGGAACAGCGCGCACGGCTGCGTTCGCTCGGCAAGGTGCGTTCAACCAGCCCCGGTGAGGTGCTCTTCCGCGAGGGCGAACCCGGCTATGACTTCTTCGCGATCGAGTCGGGTGCGGTCGCGATCGTCCAGGGCTACGAGCAGGAGAATCGGGTCGTCGTCGTTCACGGCCGCCACCAGTTCCTCGGCGAGCTCGGGTTGCTGACCGGATCCCGGGTCTACCTGAGCGCCGTGGTGCGCGACGGCGGTGAGGTGATCCAGGTCCCGGCGGAGCGCCTGCGCGCCCTGCTCGGCGAAGACGAGGAGATGAGCAACGTGATCCTCAGGGCCTACCTCTCCCGCCGCTCGAGGCTGATCGACGCCGGCGCCGGCGTCCACCTGGTCGGCTCGCGCTTCTCGCTCGACAGCCGGCGCCTGCGCGAGTTCCTGGCTCGCAACCGCGTCCCCTACGAGTGGACCGACCTGGAGGAGGAGGACGAGGTCGACACGCTGCTGCAAGCGCTCGAGCTGAAGCCGGCGGAAACGCCGGTCCTGATCGGGGTCGGGAGCATGCTGCGCAACCCCTCCAACGCAGAGCTCGCGGCGGCGCTCGGGCTCGGCACTTCCGGAGCGCGCCGGCGCTCTGTGACCTGGTGATCGTCGGCGGCGGCCCGGCCGGTCTCGCCGCCGCGGTCTACGGTGCCTCGGAGGGTCTCGACACCCAGGCGATCGACTCGGTCGCCTTCGGCGGCCAGGCAAGCACCTCCTCGCGAATCGAGAACTACCTCGGCTTCCCCGCCGGGATCTCCGGGGGAGAGCTCGCCGCGCGGGCCCTGTTGCAGGCGAAGAAGTTCGGCACCCGCCTCGCGATGCCGGCGGAGGCCGTCGATCTGGTCAAGGAAGACAGTCACTTCGCGATCCAGCTGGCCGATGGCAGCGTCGTCAACGGCCGCACCGTGATCGTCGCGACCGGGGCTCAGTACCGCAAACTCGACGTGCCCGATCTCGAGCGCTACGAGGGACTCGGCGTCTACTACGCCGCCACCCTGATCGAGGCGCAGATGTGCACCGGGGATGCGGTACTGGTCGTCGGCGGTGGCAACTCGGCCGGCCAGGCGGCGATCTTCCTCTCCCAGCACGCGGCCAGCTGCCGCCTGCT
>DATAIY010000163.1:0-13196 GCA_036262475.1 Solirubrobacterales bacterium | reverse complement strand
GACCAGCAGCCGAGCGGCGTCGATCTCCAGCTTGATGTCGGCGAGGGTGAAGGCGACCGACTGGTTCTCGACGATCGCGCGGCCGAACTGTCGGCGCTCTTTGGCGTACTCGAGCGCGAACTCGTAGGCGGCGCGGGCGATGCCCAGCGCCTGGGCGCCGACCGTCGGCCTGCTCGCCTCGAAGGTCTGCATCGCCGCCTGGGATTTCGATTTCTTGCCCTCGCGGACCCGTGCCAGCCGCTCGTCCAGCTTCTCTTTGCCGCCCAGCAGGCAGGCGCCCGGGACGCGGCAATCGTCGAGGTGGACGTCGGCGGTGTGAGAGGCGCGCAGACCGTGCTTCTTGACCTTGGCGCCCTGCTCGCAGCCCTCGGTCCCCGGCGGGATCACGAAGGCGGCGTGGCCGCGCGAGCCGAGCTCGCGATCGACCGAGGCGATTACGACGTGGACGTTGGCGATGCCGCCGTTGGTCGCCCAGGCCTTCTGGCCGTTGATCACCCACCCGTCGCCGGCCTCGTCGTACTTGGCGGTCGTGCGGATCGCCGAGACATCGGAGCCGGCGTCGGGCTCAGAGGCGCAGAAGGCGCCGAGCTTGACGTCGTCCGGTGTGCCGAAGCACTGCGGGATCCACTCGCCCATCTGCTCCGGGGTTCCCTGCCCGAAGATCGCGGCGACCGCGAGCGAGGTGCCCATGATCGCCATGCCGATGCCGGCATCCCCCCAGAACAGCTCCTCGTTGGCGATCGGCAGCGTCAGGCCGGTCTCGTCGGCCCAGAACTGGCCCATCGCTTCGAAGCCGTAGAGGCCGATCTTGGCGGCCTCCTGGATTACGGGCCACGGGGTTTCCTCGCGCTCGTCCCACTCCGCGGCGGCGGGCCTGACCACCCCCTCGGCGAAGCCGTGGACCCAATCGCGGATGTCCTTCTGATCCTGGTTGAGCTCGAGCGTGAAGACGGGACCGCTCTGCTCCAGCTCGGAACCGTCTCCGGTCACCCCGCTCAGAACCCCGTTCGCGTCCACCTCGGCAGCCGCTGCAGCCTCTGACATGGCAGCGATACTACACTAAATCGTGTCGTCGTCAGACGTCGCGCAAGTCGAACGCGCGGAGGCCCTCGGAGCCGTCTTCGGTGCAGTCGAAGAAGCGCCGGTTGACGCAGTCATAGGACTCGCCCGTGCCCTCGTACGCACGCTCGACCGCGAACTGACAGTGCGGCAGCGGATCGCCTGTCATCTTGACGCCGCCGAAGCCGCCCGGTTCGAGCACCGCCGAAAGCTCGATCTCGGCTCCGAAGACCTCCTGCATGCAACCGACGTATTGGGCGCCGCTGAGGCGGTCGACGTAGCTGTAGAGGAAGCGGCAGCCGAGCTCGATGCAGCCCCGCGGCTCGACCATTCTGTCGCAGAAGGAACGGCACTGGCGGCACTCGCCGACCTCGGTGCGCGTAGCGGTCATATGGAAAGTCTAGGGACGCGAGACCGCGGAACCAAGCGGTTTGGTCGAATCAAGCGGCGAGGGCGTCGGGTCCGAGAACCTGGCCGATCTCATTGCGCAGATTGCTCGAGGGCCGGACCCGGTATTCGCTGCCGAAACGGAGGCGCCTGGGGCCGGTGCTGGTCTGCATCACGAGGTGGACGTCGGCGTCGCCCTTGTGGTGCTCGAAGACGGCCTTCAGTTCCTCGACCAAATCGGCGCTGAGGGTGGCGGCGTCGACCTTCAGCTGGATCGGTCCCGACGGAATCGTGGCGATCTTGCTGGCGCTCGCGATCTCCTCGCTGTCGGGTTCAAAGCGCTGCGCCTCCTGGACGACCAGCTTCGTCTCGCCGCGATCCTTATGGTCGAGCCGGCCGCGAACGAGGATGATCGCGTCAGGGGCGATCACCGCGGCGCTCTCGGCCTGGTCGGCCTTGAAGACCAGCATCTCAACCTGACCCTCGACGTCGTCGAGGGTCGCGAAGATCATCTGGCTGCCGCTCTTGGTGCGGATCTTCTTGCAGTCGACGACGATCCCCCCGACCGTCACCCAGGCGCCGTCGGGCTTGGCGCCGAGCTGTGCCAGGCCGCAGTCGACCCGCGCCCGCAGGGCCGCTCCCACTTCGGCCAGCGGGTGCGAGGAGAGGTAGGTGCCGAGGGTCTCCTTCTCCATCCCCAGCAGCTCGGCCCGGTCGAACTCGGCGGCCGAGATCGGCGGCCGGTGGTGGGCCTGGGTCTGCGGCCCCCCCTTCCCACTGCTGTCCTGGTCTCCAAAATCGAAGATCGAGCCCTGCCCCATCTGGGCATCCTCCTGGGCCTTCTGACCCGCCGACTGGGCGGCCGGAAGCGCCTCCAGCATCCCTTTGCGCGTCGCCCCGGTCGAGTCGAGGGCGCCGCACTTGATCAGGCATTCGATCGCCCGTTTGTTGACGGCACGGGAGTCGACCCGCTCGCAGAAGTCCCAGATCGAGGCAAAGCTGGCGCCGTCCTCGCGGGCCCGCAGGATCGCCTCGACAGCCGAGAAGCCGACGTTCTTGACCGCGTCGAGGCCGAAGCGGATCGCCTTCTCGTTGACGACGAAGCTGTGGTCGGAGGAGTTGACGTCGGGTGGGAGGACGTCGATCCCCATCTCCGCGCAGCGATTGACGAAGAACGGGACCTTGTCTTTGGTGTTCATCACCGAGGAGATCACCGCCGCCATGTACTCGGCCGGATAGTTGGCCTTGAGGTACGCGGTGCGGTAGGCGATCAGCGCGTAGCAGGCGGCGTGGGACTTGTTGAAGGAGTAATCGGCGGCCGCCTCCATCAGCGACCACATGTCGGCTGCGACCTTGGCCGCGGTCCCGGAGGCCTGCATTCCCTCCATGAATTTGGCCTTCATCGTCGCCATCAGGTCGCGCTTCTTCTTGCCGATCGCCTTGCGCAGGTCGTCCGCCTCGGCCGGGCTGAATCCGGCCATCTGCTTGGCGATCTCCATCAGCTGCTCCTGGTAGAGGACGCAGCCGTAGGTCGGCTCGGTGATCGGGCGCAGGCGCTGATCGGGGAAGGTGACCGAACTCGGGTCCCGCTTGCCCTTGGCGTAGTCGGGGATGTAGCGCATCGCCCCGGGCCGGTAGAGCGAGACCAGTGCGACGATGTCGTCGAAGCCGCTCGGCCGCACCTTCTTCATTGCCTCGCGCATGCCCTCGGACTCGAGCTGGAAGACGCCGGTCGAATCCCCCTTCGTGAGCATCTCGAAAGTCGCGGTGTCATCCATCGGGATCTCGGTCATGTCGATCTCGATTCCCCGCGAGCGCTGGATGATGTCGATCGCGTCCTCGATCACGTCGAGGTTGCGGAGGCCGAGGAAGTCCATCTTCAGCAGCCCGATTTCCTCGATCGGCCCCATCGAGTACTGGGTCACGATCTTGTACTGGCGCTCCGGTTTGGCGAACCCGTTTCCGTTCCCGTTCGGGATCGCGGGGGCGCTGCGATCCTCCGCCAGCTGCAACGGCACGATCTCCTGCAGCGGCCGGTCGGCGATGACCACGGCGGCGGCGTGGATCGAGTTGTTGCGGATGATCCCCTCGAGGCCCTGGGCGACATCGAGGATCCGCTTCGCGTCGGGCTCGGAGTCGTAGGTCTTTTTCAGTTCCTGTCCCGCCTTCAGGCATTCCGCGAAGGAGGGGTTGCGACCGAGGATCGGCTCCGGGATCTGCTTCGCCAGCCGGTCGCCGGTCGCGTAGTCGAAGCCGAGGACGCGGGCGGCGTCGCGGGTGGCGGCGCGGGGCGCCATCTTGCCGAAGGTGATGATCTGAGCGACCGATTCGCGGCCGTACTTTTCGCCGACGTAGCGGATCATCCGCTCGCGGCCGCGGACCGAGAAGTCGATGTCGATGTCCGGCATCGATTTGCGGCCGGGATTGAGGAAGCGCTCGAAGAGGAGATCGTTGGCGAGCGGGTCGAGGTCGGTGATGGTGAGGCTGTAGGAGACGATCGAGCCGGCCGCCGAGCCACGACCCGGGCCGACGGCGACGCCGTTCTCCTTCGCGTAGCGGACAAAGTCCCAGACGATCAGGAAGTAGGAGGAGAAGCCCATCTCCTCGATCACGCCGAGCTCGAACTCCAGCCGCTCGACCGCCTCGGCGGGGGGCGGGTCGCCGTAGCGCGCCCGCAGGCCCTCGTCGGCGATCCGGCGCAGCATCGCCTCCGGCTCCTCGCCGTCCTCGGTCGGGTAGCGCGGCAGCAGCAGGCTGCCCAGCTCGATGTCCAGCGAGCAGCGCTCGGCGATCTCCAGGGAGGTCGGGACGGCGTCCGGCCACTCGGCGAAGGACTCGATCATTTCCTCGGAGCTCTTGATGTAGAACTCGTTCGTGTCGAAGCTCATCTTCGGCGCTTCCAGCGTCGACTTCGTCTGCACGCAGAGCAGCGCCGCGTGGTTATCGAAGTCCTCTCGCCGCAGGTAGTGGACGTCGGCGGTGCCGACCAGGGGCCGGCCGAGCTCGCGGGCGAAGCGGGCGATCCCCTCGTTCGCCTTGTCCTGCTCGGCGATCCCGTTCTTCTGCACCTCGAAATAGACCTGGTCGGGCCCGAATGCCTGGATCAGGTCGTCGAGGTGGGCGCGGGCGTCGTCGGCGCGCTCTTCGACCAGGCGACGGCAGAAGCGCGATTGCAGGCAGCCGGTGAGGACGATCACTCCCTCGGAGTGCTGGGCGAGGAGCTCCATGTCGACGTTGGCCTTGCCGCGCGAGAACCCCTCGAGGAAGCCGGCCGAGGTGAGCTTGATCAGGTTGGAGAAGCCGCGGTCGCTTTCGGCCAGAAGCGTCAGGTGGTTGCGCTCGTACCGAGGCTGTTCCTTGATCCTCCTCCGGTCCTCGACCAGATAGGCCTCGAGCCCGACGATCGGCTTGATCCCGTGCTTGCGGCAGGCCTTGTAGAGGTCGACGGCGCCGTTCATGACGCCGTGATCGGTGAGCCCGAGCGCCGGCTGGCCGAGTTCGGCGGCCCGGGCGGCCATCGCGTCGATCTTGCAGGCGCCATCGAGCAGCGAGTACTCGCTGTGGGCGTGCAGATGGACGGCGGCAGGGGTGCTCACGGGCTGCTGGCGATCATGCCAAGCGGGGCAGATGGCACCGCCCGGCTCGGTGACCCTTTCGCGCTAACTCCGTGCCTATCTCACGAGATGCGGCTGCGGAGAGTCGCAGTTCTTCCCGCATACCGGGAACAAGTGAACAAAGTGCGTTCGTAGCCGACCGGGCGTACCGGGTAGGGCTGAAGCGTCTTGTACTTCTTCGCCGCTCCGGTTCGCCGACAACCGCTGGCGATCCTCGAATAAGTCAAGCGAAACCCCTACCCGGTACCCCTGGTCAACCGCAGACCCAGGCGCTGGTCCCGGAGTCCGCCCAGATTTCGGAGGAGATCTTGTCCTGTTCAGCCTTAGAACCATTTTGGGGTTCGCCTTGGCCGCCGTAGAGTTCCCAGGTCGAGGGCAGGATCTGGTAGGCGCCGCCGGCGCCGGAGGAGGGGTTGACGGCGCCGTAGTCGCCGCCGGACTCGCACATCACGACGTAGGTCGGGATCGAGTACGGGCCGCCGAGCCAGCGGCCGACTTCTTCTTCGGCTTCGGCTTCGCTCGACACCCGCGCTTCGGCAGCCCGCGCTGCCTGGATCTCGGCGACCCAGGTGCCGATGCTCTGCTTCAACTGCGAGAGCGAGGCTTCGCGGCGGGCGCTGACCGACTGCAGACGGGAGGCGGACCCCTGCGCGGCTTCGCGGACCGCGAAGATTTCGGTGCGAGCCACGGCGAGGCGTTCGTCGTAGGCGACGGCCTTCTCCCGCAGGGCGCTGACCACACCGACCTCGTGGTGGACGGCGTTCCGCACCTGCTCGACGCGGCTGGCCAGGGAGCTGTCGGATTCTGAGATCTCGCGCAAATATTCGGTCTGGGTGACGAGATCCTGGAAGTCACCGGAGCCGAGGACGACGCTGGCGGTGCTCGGAGAGCCACTCTCGTAGATCGCCACCAGGCGCTCGGCCAGCGCATGGCGGGAGCGGCGCAGACGCGCCTTCTCCGCCGCCAGGCGCCCGCGGGTGAGGGCAACCTTGTGGCTCAACGCCGCGGCTCCCTCTTCGCCTTCGGCGAGCAGGCCGGAAACCCGATTCTCGCGCGCTTTGGCCGCGGCCGCTTCGCTCTGCGCCGCCGCCAGCTGCTCGTTGCTTTCCCGCAGGCCAGCGGAAATCGAGCTGGCTTCGCTTCGAGCCGAGGACAGCCTCGTCTCGAGCTTGCCGGCGTCGGCCGCCCGCGCACTCGCCGCGATCGCGAGCACGGCGACCAGCAGCCCGCACAACAGCGCGGCTGCGCCGCAAATTGCGACGAAATCCTTTCTGATCCGAGCCGACCCCAAGAGGCGTCGGAGGCTAGCGGACTTTGTTAGCGCTTCCTCACAAGTTGTCGATAATCCGCAAGGAAAGTTGCGGATCAGGGTGGCTGCCGGTCAGCCCTCGCGGACGTTGCGGCTGGCCAAAAACGCGCCGATGACAATGACCGCCGCGCCGACGCCGATGCCGATCCTGATCTCACGCCGGTAACGGCGGCGCAGGTAACCGAACGCGAACCGGACGGCTGCCTTTCCGAAGGTGTCGTACATCAGTCCCCCCCCTTCTCCCCGCCGCGCTGACGGATCATGTGGGCCATCCGCGACTGCAGCGACCAGAGCTCGATGAAGCCCGGCGAGGCGGATTGCGAGAAGAGGCCACCGGACTGCGAGAAGCTCGCCAGGTCGGCGTCATAGACGGCGTTGGCCGAGGAGCGGGTGACCACCCGGACGCTGCCTTTGTAGAGGCGCAGGCCGATCTCCCCGGTCACCTGGGCGTTGACGGCGTCCATGTAGGCGTCGAGGTCGGTGCGCAGCGGCTCCCACCAGAGCCCGGCGTAGACCAGGTAGCCCCACCTCTGGTCGAGGCCCGGCTTGAACTGGTTCTGGTGGATCGTCCCGACCAGTCGCTCCAGCTCCTCGTGCGCCGTCAGGACCAGCGCCGCGGCCGGCACCTCGTAGATGTCGCGCACCTTGAGACCAACGATCCGGTCCTCAATGTGGTCGACGATCCCAACCCCGTGGCGGCAACCGATCTCGGCCGCCGCTTCGAGCAGATCGACCAGCCCCAGCCGCTCGCCGTCGAGCGAGACCGGCAGTCCGGCCTCGAACCCGATCGTCACCGTCTGCGCCTCGTCCGGCGCCTCCTCGGGCCGGGTGACGAGTTGGAAGACGTCGTCGTCGGGCGCGTGCCCGAGGTCCTCGATCCAGCGACCCTCCGAGGAGCGGCCCCAGAGGTTGTCGTCGATCGAGTAGGGAGTCACCTCGGTACCGCCCTTGACCGGGATCCCGTGCTCGCGGGCGTAGGCGATCTCCTCCTCGCGGCCCATCCGCCAGGAGCGGACCGGGGCGATCGTCCGCAGCTCCGGCGCCAACGTCGCCACGGTGGCCTCGATCCGGACCTGGTCGTTACCTTTGCCGGTGCAGCCGTGGGCGATTGTGTCGCAGCCCGACTGGCGCGCATATTCGACCGCCATCTGGGCGATCAGCGGCCGGCCGAGAGCGGTGAAGAGCGGGTACCCGTTGCCGTAGATGGCGTTGGCCTTGATCGCCAGCGCGAGGAAGTCCTCGGCGAAGCGCTGGCGGGCGTCGACGATGTGGCAATCGACGGCGCCGAGCTGGCGTGCCTTGGCCTCGATCACGCCGTAGTCCTCGCCGGGCTGGCCGAGGTTGACGGTGAGGCAGACGACCTCGGCCTCGTAGGAGTCCTGGATCCACTTCAGCATCACGCTGGTGTCGAGCCCGCCCGAGTAGAGCAGGAGGACGCGGTCTACCTCCGCCGGATCCGCCTCATAGCTTGCGGTCGGGCGCGACTGTGGTGGCTGGGCGCTCACGGGAGGCGCAAGTCTCGCACGCCGAAGTTCGCGGTGACTGTCCGGGCGACGGGGGGCTAGGGCGCTTCGATGCCGCCGCTCCCTTCTTCTTCTTCGGGAGTGGTCGGTTCCGTCGGCGTGGTTTCGGGCGTGGTCGGTTCCGTCGGTTCGGTCGGTTCCGTCGACGTGGATTCCGTGGTCGTCGTGCTCGCGGTCGTTTCCGAGCTCGTTGTTCCCGTTTCCGAGCTCGTCGCCGTCGAGCTGCTGCCGTTGTCGTTGCCGGCGATCACGACCACCGCGATGACTAGGCCCACGATCACCGCGAAAAGACACGCCACGAGCAGGCGCATGTTGCCGCGCGGCCGTCCTCCGTCGGGGTCCTCGGTCCTCATCATGCGGGTGGGATCCTCGTGCACCTATTCCTCCGGTCCGAGTATTGCGTCCAGGATCGCGTCAGTGTCGTCGATCTCGAAACCGTTTCTCAGCCTGGCCTCGATTTCCTCTCGGCTGTTGCCCGAAACCGCCATCTGCGTGGCCAGAAGGCGCGCACCGGCGGGGCTGCCGCCCTCCGGGCTGGGCCGATCCGGCGCCGACACCTCGTCCGCAGGGCCCATGACCGGAGCGACGGCGCTGAGATGGGAGCCACGCGACCCCCGCTCGGCTGCCGGGACGTCGGGGCTTCCCGGGGCCGCGACTCCGTCGACCCCCAGCTGGGCCTTCGTCTCTTCGAGCGAATCGAGCAGGTGCTGAGACTGGTGCCTGATCGCTTCGGCCTGGGCGACGAGCAAGTCGGTCATCTCCGCCAGCGAGGTGAGACGTTCGGAGACGATCCGGTCCGCCTCGGCCTGCGCCTCGGAGAGGTAGCGGCGGCCCTCCGATTCGGCATCGTCGATGACCTTCTTGGCGGCCCGCTCGGCCGCCTCGACGATCTCCGCCAGCCGCGCGGACGTCTGCGTCTCCAGCGTGCTGGGTTGCAGGGGGCGGTCTTTCCGTCTCACGAGAGGGACAAGCCTAGAAGCGATTCCCCGATCAGTCCAACCGCCACCTCGATCTGATCCCGATCGACCACCAACGGCGGCAGCAGCCGCAACGTCCCCGGAGCGGGGACGTTGACGACGAGCCCGCGACCGAGCAGGTCGGCTGCGAGCGCCTGGGCGTCGACACCGTCCTCGAGGCCGACACCGACCATCAGGCCGCGGCCCCGGGTCTCGGCGACGCCGTCGAGCGCCTCGAGGCCCTCGCGCAAACCGGCGCCCAGCTCCCGCACGAGGCGCAGCAGCGCCGGATCGTCGACGACGTCGAGGACGGCCAGTGCCGCCGCGGTGGCGACGGGGCCGCCGCCGAAGGTCGAGCCGTGGTCGCCGGGCTCGAGCACGTCGGCCGCGCCGGCGCCGGTGATGCAGGCGCCGATCGGGACGCCGCCGCCGAGCGCCTTGGCGCTGGTCATGACGTCGGGCCTGACCGGGGTCTGCTGGTAGGCCCAAAGCGATCCGGTCCTCCCCATCCCCGTCTGAATCTCATCGAGGATCAACAGCGCGCCGGCATCGTCGCAGGCCTGGCGGGCCGCCAGCAGCGCCTCGTCGCTGGTCGGGTAAACCCCGGCCTCGCCCTGGATCGGCTCAATCAGGACCGCGGCCGTGTTCTCGCCGACGGCGGCGCGGAGGGCGTCGGCGTCGTTGCGGGGGACCGAGCGAAAACCGGGCAGCATCGGTCCCAAAGCCTCGTTGCGGGAGAGGCTCGGGGTCGCCGCCAGGGCGCCGTAGCTGCGGCCGTGAAACTCCCCCTCGAAGCTGACGATCTCCGGGGCGGCGATGCCACGGCTGTGGGCGTGCTTGCGGGCGACCTTGATCGCGCACTCGACCGCCTCGGTGCCGGAGTTGGTGAAGAAGATGCGGCCGCCGAGGCTCGACTCGGAGAGGCGTTGCGCCAAGCGCGCCATCGGCTCGGTGTAGAAGAGGTTGGAGACGTGCATCAAGCGAGCGCTCTGCTCGGCGACGGCGGTGACGACGGCCGGGTGGCAGTGGCCGACCGAGCAGACCGAGATCCCGGTGAGGAAATCGAGGTACTCCTTGCCGTCGGCGTCCCAGAGCAGCGAGCCCTCGCCGCGGACGAAGTCGACCGGCGCCCGCTTGTAGGTCCGCATCAGGTAGCGCTCCTCGAGCGCTTGCACCTCGGCCAGGCTCATGGCGTCACCATCGTCCCGATGCCGGCGTCGGTGAACAGCTCCAGCAGCAGGCTGTGGGGCTTGCGGCCGTCGATGATGTGGGCCGACTGGGCGCCACCCTGGATCGCGTCGACGCAGGCCTGCAGCTTCGGGCGCATGCCGCCTTCGATGCCGGGGAGCTGCTCCTCGACCTCGCCGACCGAGGCGCGCGAGATCAGCGTGGTCTCGTCGCCGGCGACCGCCAGCCAGCCCTCGACGTCGGTCAGGAAGATCGCCTTGTGGGCGCCCAGCGCGGCGGCGACCTTGCCGGCGGCCTCGTCGGCGTTGACGTTGTAGGACTGGCCCGAGCGGTCGGAGGCCGAGGAGGCGATCACCGGGATGTAGTCGGCGGCGATGTGGTTGAGGACATCGACGTCGACCCGCTGCACGGTGCCGACGAAACCGACCTGGTCGGCGTTGGCGACCGGCGCCACCTCGAACAGCGAGCCGTCCTCGCCGGCGAGTCCGACCGCCGGCTGGCCGCGGCGGTTGAGCCGCTGGACGATCTCCGAGTTGAGCTTGCCAACCAGGACCATCTTCGCCACCTCGACGGTCTCCGCATCGGAGACGCGCAGCCCCTCGTGGAACTTGACCTCGAGGCCGAGGCGCTCCATATAGCGGCTGATCTCGGGCCCGCCGCCGTGGACGATGACCGGGTTGAGCCCGACGTACTTGAGCAAGACGACGTCGGCGGCGAAGTCGTCGCGTAGGCCCTCGTCGAGCATCGCCGCGCCGCCGTACTTGATCACGACGGTGCGGCCGTGGAACTCACGGATGTAGGGCAGCGCCTCGAGCAGCGTCTCGACGCTCACTCCTGCGGCCCGCGACTGCGGTGCCTGCTCGGTCATCGGCCGCTCCTCTGCTCGGGAAGTCTCACGTCGTGTACTCCGCGTTGATCCGCACGTACTCATAGCCGAGGTCCGAGAACCAGACGTGGGCGGAGTGCTTGCCGCGGCCGAGCCGCAACCCGATCTCCGCTTCGTCGACCTCGCCGCCGAGCTCGGCGGCGTCGATCGAGTCGGCGCCGATCTCCTCCAGATCCTCGCCGACCAGCGCCGCCCCAGCGGCCTGGGCGATCCGGCCCCAGTTGGGGTCGCGGCCGAACAGCGCCGTCTTGACCAGCTGCGAGTTGGCGATCGCGCGGGCGACGCGCTCGGCCTCGGCCGGCGTCGCGGCCTCGCTGACCTCGATCCGCCCGACCCTGACCGCGCCCTCGCCGTCGCGGACGATCTCGATCGCCAACTGGGTCAGGACCGCCTCCAGCAGCCCCTCGGGGAGTGGCTTGCCCGCGGCGGCGCTGGCCTGCAAAAGGACGGTGTCGTTGGTGCTCATCTGGCCGTCGACGGTGATCCGGTTGAAGGAGGCGTCGACGGCACTTTGCAGAGCGGCGTCGGGATCCTCGACGACGGCGTCGGTCTGAACGAAGCAGAGCATCGTCGCCATCTTCGGCTCGATCATCCCCGCCCCCTTTGCCTGGGCGGAGAGGGTCACGCCGCCGGCCCGCAGCGTACAGCGCTTCTGCCAGCGATCGGTGGTGAGGATCGCATCGGAGAAGCTGCCGCCACCACGGTCCGAGAGGCCCGAGGCCGCCTCACCGATCCCCTCGAGGACCGACTCGACGGGCAGTGGGACGCCGATCGTGCCGGTCTCGGCGACCGCCACGGCCTCGGGCGCGAGCCCCAGCCGCGACGCCGCCTCCTCACACATCGCCAGCGCGTCGGCGTAGCCCTGCGCGCCGGTCTCGGCGTTGGCGTTGCCGGAGTTGACGACGGCGGCGCGGACGTGACCGCGGTCGCAGCGCTCGCGGCAGACCCGGATCGGCGCCGCGGCCGAGGCGTTGCGGGTCAGCACCAGCGCCGAGGAAACCGCCTCGGAGTCGCAGACCAGCAGGCCGACATCGGTCCGCCCGCCCCCCTTGAGGCCACAGTGAGCGCCGCCGGCGCGGAAGCCCGGCGCCAGCTGGGCGGGATCGAGCTCCTCGACCCCCACCGGGGCGTCGACCCAGCGCGATCTGAAGAAGGACTCACTCACAGGAGACCCGCGGTCTCTTCGAGGCCGAGCATCAGGTTGAGGTTCTGCACGCCCTGGCTGGAGGCGCCCTTCCAGATGTTGTCGATCGCCGAGAAGGCCATCACGCGGCCGCGCTCCTCGACGGTGACGTAGACGTGGCACTCGTTCGTATCGCGCAGCGAGCGCAGGTCCGGCGGCCGGTCGAGGACGTGGACGAAAGGCTCGCCCTCGTAGCGCTCGCGATAGAGCGCCTGCACGGTGTCCTTCGTGACCGGCTCGGTGGTCTGCGCGAAGCAGGTTGCCAGCTCGCCCTGGTCGAGCGGCAGCAGGTGCGGGACGAAGGTGACCGGCGCCGGGCTGCCGAGTGCCGCCAGCTCCTGTTCGATCTCGGGCCGGTGGCGGTGTCCCTCGGTCTTGTAGGGGAAGGCGTTCTCGGTCATCGCCGTGAAATGGAGGCTGTCGTCGCTGCTGCGCCCGTAGCCGGAGGTGCCCTGCATCGCGGCGACGAAGACCTCGGAGAGCAGGCCCTTCTCCGCCAGCGGCGCCAGGCCGAGGACGCTGGCGGTCGGGTAGCAGCCAGGGGTCGCGACGAGCTTCGCCTCGCGCAGCTCCTCGCGGTAGATCTCCGTCAGCCCGTATACGCCCTCGCCGAAGAGCGCCGGCGCACCGTGCTTGCCGTACCAGCGCTCGTAGGTGTCCATGTCGCGCAGGCGGAAGTCGGCGGAGAGGTCGACGACGAGGACGCCGCTCGCGCGCAGGGCCGCGACGGTCGGGGCCGCCGCCCCGTGCGGGTAGGCGACGATCGCCGCGTCGATGCCGTCAAGCTTCTCGAGGTCGAGCTCGGTCAACTCAATCGGCACCCGGTAGCGCGGGTAGAGCGCGTCGAGGCGCTTGCCGGCGTCGCTGCGAGAGGTCGCCGCGACCAGCTGCAGGCGCGGATGGCGCCAGACGATCTGGGCCGCCAGGGCGCCGGTGAAGCCGGAGGCGCCGGCGACCAGCACCCGGGCGGCGGGGTCGCCCGAGAGCGGTTGTGCGGCCAGGTCATTCACGCAGGGACCCTCCGATCTTCTCCAGCGTCGCCTTGATCGAGTCCCGCAGGCCGGTGACCTCCTCGTCGGTGAGGGTGCGAT
>DATAIY010000162.1:0-1927 GCA_036262475.1 Solirubrobacterales bacterium | reverse complement strand
GTTCGGCGAGGAGATCGCCCAGCTGGTCGATGGCGTCACCAAGCTGACCGGGATGAGCTTTGAGAGCCGTGACGAGCGACAGGCCGAGAACTACCGCAAGATGATGGTGGCGATGGCCACCGACGTCAGGGTGATCCTGATCAAGCTGGCCGACCGCCTTCACAACATGCGGACGCTCGGCGCCCTGCCGAAGCAGAAACAGACCGCGAAGTCCCACGAGACGCTGGAGATCTACGCGCCGCTCGCCCACCGGCTGGGGATCCACGCGATCAAGTGGGAGCTCGAGGACCTCGCCTTCGCGACCCTGCACCCGCGCAAGTACGCCGAAATCAAGCAGCTGGTAGCCCAGCAGCGAGACGAGCGCGAGAGCTACGTCACCGACGCCGGACAGTTCCTCTCAGAGGAGCTCGAGCAGGTCGGAATCGAGGCCGAGATCTCCGGCCGCGCCAAGCACTTCTACTCGATCTACACGAAGATGGCGAAGAAGGGCCGCGAGTTCAACGAGATCTTCGATCTCACCGCGATGCGGGTGATCGTCGGCTCGGTCAAGGACTGCTACGGCGC
This sequence comes from Solirubrobacterales bacterium, assembly GCA_036262475.1. GTDB lineage: Bacteria > Actinomycetota > Thermoleophilia > Solirubrobacterales > 70-9 > VAYN01. The sequence goes on along the minus strand of DATAIY010000162.1, from coordinate 1,363 downwards.
GATCGGGGTCATCCACTCGATCTGGAAGCCGTTGCCCGGGCGCTTCAAAGACTTCGTCGCGATGCCGAAGGCGAACATGTACCAGGCGCTGCACACGACCGTGATCGGGCCCGAGGGCAAGCCCTTGGAGATCCAGATCCGGACCGAGGAGATGCACAAGCTCGCCGAGTACGGGATCGCCGCCCACGTCGCCTACAAAGAGGGCGGCGGCACCGACCCGAAGCGGGAGAAGATGACCTGGCTGCGGCAGCTCGTCGAGGCTGAGAGCGAACAGGACCCGGCCGAGTTCCTCGAGTCGCTCAAGGTCGACCTCTTCGAGGATGAGGTCTTCGTCTTCACCCCGAAGGGCGAGGTCAAGAACCTCTCGGCCGGCTCGACCCCGCTCGACTTCGCCTACGCCGTCCACACCGACGTCGGCCACAGCTGCGTCGGCGCCAGGGTCAACGGCAACATCGTGCCGCTGCATTACCAGCTGCGCTCCGGCGACATCGTCGAGGTACTGACCGCGAAGCAGAAACGCGCACCCTCGCTCGACTGGCTGAAGCTGGTGCGGACCAGTCGCGCCCGCAACAAGATCCGCGCCTGGTTCAAAGAGGAGCGCCGCGAGGACGCCGAGCGCGACGGGCGCGAGGGACTGGAGGACGCGCTGCGCAAGCGCGGCCTGCCGATGCAGAAGGTGGCGGGGTCGCCGCTGCTCGCCGACGTGATCCGCGAGATGGGCTTCCGCAAGGGGACCGACTTCTACATCGCCCTCGGCCAGGGCAAGATCTCCACCAAGACCGCCGCCAAGAAGGTGATGCAGCGGCTGAAGGCGGGCGAGGCGGTCGAGGAGAGGCCCAGCACCCTGGTCGGCGGTCGCGAGGACGACGCCCGGCGGACCAAGGACGCCGCCAACTACGGGATCGCCGTCAAGGGCGTCGACAGCGTCTCCGTGCGGCTCGCCAAGTGCTGCCGGCCGGTCCCCGGAGACGAGATCGCCGGCTACGTCTCCCTGGGACGGGGGATCACCATCCACCGCACCGACTGCAAGAACGTCAAGGCCCTGAAAAAGGCTCCGGAGCGCTTCGTCGACGTTGGCTGGGAAGGGGAAAACGAGGCTTCCTACCGGGTCGAGCTGCAGATCGACGCCTATGACCGGACCCGGCTGCTGGAGGACCTCTCGCGCACCTTCTCGGAGGCCGGGATCAACATCATCGGCGCCTCCTGCACGACCAACCACCCGATGGTCAGGAACCGGTTCGTGATCGAGGTGGGGGACACCGAGCATCTCAAGCAGTGCATCTCCCGCCTGCGCAACGTCGAGTCCGTCTTCGACGCCTACCGGATCACGCCTGCCGCCTGAGCCAGATGGTCGATTCTCGTG
>DATAIY010000161.1:0-3724 GCA_036262475.1 Solirubrobacterales bacterium | reverse complement strand
GTGGGCACCCTCGAAGGGTCGGCGCCGGCCGGCGGCACGCAGTTGGCTTCGGGCCTGAACTTGGCGTCACTGGTGCTCTCGGCCCAGTCAGCGTCGGCGCCGACGCACCAGCCGCACTGGGCAACCGTGTGCTTGCCCGCCCGCGCCTCCCCGACGATCAGCAGCACAACGCCACGCCAGCGCGATCCCCATCGCGGGGATCCGCCCCACTCCGCCTCGCGTCCCCGACATCCGCCCTCCGTTCCTTGGCCTGCGTTCGGGGGTCAAGGGAACGGCGGCAAAGACTCTCCCCTCCGCATGGGTACGGGTGCCGCGTACACGCCTTTGCCAGAATGGCCGCGATGGCACTTCCGACCAAGGATCAGATCACCGAGAAGCTGCGCGCGGTCATCGACCCCGAGCTGCGCCGCTCGATCGTCGAGCTGGGCATGGTTCGCTCGATCGACGTACAGGAGAGCGGCCGGGTCGAGGTGGTCGTCTCGCTGACCACCGCCGGCTGCCCGATCCGCTCCCACTTCGAACAGGCGGTCGCCAAACAGGTCTCCGAGCTCGACGGGGTGACCGCGGTCGGCGTCGGCTTCGACGTCCTCTCCAACGAGGAGAAAGGCGACCTGCAGGAGACGCTCGGACGCAGCAAGCTGCCGCAGGGCGCGCTGGCCAAGGTCAAGAACGTGATCTGCGTCTCCTCCGGCAAGGGTGGCGTCGGCAAGTCGACGATGACCGCCAACCTAGCCGCGGCGCTGAGCGCCGAAGGCCACCCGTCGGGTGCGCTGGACTGCGATGTCTACGGCTACTCGATCCCGCGCATGCTCGGCGTCAACGCCAAGCCCGAAGTCAACGGCGAGCGCAAGATCCTGCCTCTCGAGGCGGCGGGGGGCGTCAAGGTGATGTCGATCGGCTTCTTCGTCGAGGAGAACGCCGCGGTCGTCTGGCGCGGTCCGATGCTGCACAAGGCGATCCAGCAGTTCCTCGAGGACGTTGCTTGGGATGAGCTGGAGTACCTGCTGCTCGACCTGCCGCCGGGGACCGGCGACGTCTCGATGACGCTCGCCCAACTGCTGCCGCAGGCCAAGTTCGTAATCGTCACCACGCCGCAGCCGGCGGCCCAGTCGGTCGCCCGCCGCGGCGCCGAGATGGCGGCCAAATTCGACCTCGAGATCCTCGGCGTGATCGAGAACATGTCCGGCTTCACGACCCCTGACGGCGAGCGCTTCACGATCTTCGGCGAGGGCGGTGGGCAGCTGCTCGCCGACGAGCTCGACGTGCCGCTGCTGGGCAAGGTGCCGCTGTCGGAGCCGCTGCGTGAGCACGCCGACAACGGCACCCCCCTGGTCACCGCCGAGCCGGACTCCCCCGCCTCGCAGGCGATCCGCCAGGCGGCACGGGGCATCGTCGCCTCGACGCCGCAGGAGCTTCCGGTGCTGCAATCGGTTCCGAACGCCGCCGAAGCGCCCCCGGTAAGCGGTATCCCGCTGCCTGTCGTTCAGTAAGAGCGCTTCGCACCGCAACCTTGCCGTCCGGGTTGCGTTGTCTATTAGCGAACGCAAATACACGCCTAATCCCCCGCCAACAGTCGGGGGAGCGGGGGAACCATGTTTTCGGGGCGAGCCCACCTCACGGTGGGGGCGCAAGCTCCTTCAGCGCCAGCCCGTCAGCTAACCCCGTCGGCCGACGAAGGAGGTATCGATGTCGATCGTCCGCCGAACGGCTTTCCACGCCGCCCTCAGCTCCGCCCTCGCCCTGGTCGCCCTGGCGTCGATCGCCGCCATGCCGGGAGCTCGCGCCTGGGCGGCGAACGCGCCCGGCGGAGTCTCCGCTCGAGAAACCGAACCCGAACCCAGCGCCGACCCGACCGCTCCAGCCGACCCGGCGATCATCGTCGGCGGCCGCGCCATCGCTCCCCTCGACGCGCCCGCGGCCGTCAAGAGGGTGGTCGCCGCCGCGAACCGGATCCGCTCCAAGCCCTACATCTGGGGCGGCGGCCACGGCCGCTGGTGGGACCGGGGCTATGACTGCTCCGGAGCGGTCAGCTACGCCCTCCACGGCGGCGAACTGCTCTCCAGCCCGCTCGTCTCCGGCTCGATGGAGAGCTGGGGACGCGCCGGCCCCGGCCGCTGGATCACGGTCTACGCCAACGCCGGCCATGCCTACGCGGTGATCGCCGGCCTGCGCTGGGATACCGTCGGCGACACCAGCGGCACCGGCCCGCGCTGGCACCCGGAAATGCTCAGCAACCGCGGCTTCGTCGTCCGCCACCCGGAAGGCTATTGAGCGACCGCGCAGCGCCGCCGCGACCAGGGGAAAGACGAGGGTCGAGAGCATCGCGGCGCCGACCAGACCGGCCGCCGTCGACGTTTTCATGTGCCCGGCCTCGATCGCGATCGTGGTGATCGCGACCACGAGCGGCAGCTCGGTCGCGGAGTTGAACGCCAGGGCGCCCCGGTCCCGCAAGCCGAAGACGCCACGGTAGAGCAGCATCGCCGGCGCCCCGCGCACGACTAGGAAGAGGGCGAAGAACATCGCCAGCTTCAGCAGGGCGCCGACCGAGCCAAGGGCTTTGAGGTCGAACGAGATGCCGCTGGTGACGAAGAAGAACGGGACGAAGAACCCGAGGCCGACCGCGGTCAGCTTCGGCTCGAAGACGTGGAGCTCGTGGCCACGCAGCGCCAGGCGGGTGATCAGCCCGGCGACGAAGCCGCCCAGCAGCGCGTCGAGCCCGATCTTGCTGGCGAGCAGCACCAGCCCGAAGACGAGGACCACCGTCACCCGCACGGCGAGTTGGCTGCTCGACTCGAGGGTGCGCTCCAGGGCCGGCCAGCCGCGCCAGGCGAGCCCCATCGACGCGAGCGCCACGCCGATCGCCAGGACGATGAAGGCGATCAGGAATCAGCGCCTCGTGCAGCGGGTGGTCGGTCGAGAGGAAGAGCGTGACCAGGGGGACCGGGCCGAACTCGCCGACCCCGCCGGCCGCCAGCAGGTAGTGCCGAAGTTGGTCTTCAACTCGCCGTTGTCGCGCAGGATCGGGATCAGCGTGCCGATCGCCGTCGTCGCCATCGCCGAACCGGGGTGGAGGAAGGAGTCGATGATCCCGGCCGCGGCGAGAACGCCACCGATGCCGTAGGCGAGTCCGGCCGACAGCAGCCAGCCGATGCCGCCCAGCTCGATCGGCCTTCCCTTGATGCGCTGGAAGTCGATCTCGTAGCCGGCGAAGAAGAAGAGCATCCCGAAGCCGAGGTTGGCGAAGAATTCGATGAAGCTGTCGGTTTTGGCGATGTCGAAGACCTGGGGCCCGAGCAGGATCTCGACGACGACCACCGGGGTCAGGAAGCGGCGTCGCGAGGCTGCAACCGTGACCGCCCGACCGCGGCGGCGAGGACGATCACGAAGAAGGACTCGGTATCGACGTGGAGCATCTCGGGCCGCCGATCCTAGGAACGAAGAAGGGCCGAGTTAGGCGGCTTTGCTCTTGTAGTAGCTCGCGTTGATCTCCGCGTATTTAGCCCACTCGGCCGGCAGCTGATCCTCGGCGAAGCAGGCGTCGACGGGACAGGCCTCGACGCAGGCGTCGCAGTCGATACACTCATCCGGGTCGATGTAGAGCATCTCGACCGAGTCGTAGTCGGGCTCGTCCGGCGTCGGGTGGATGCAGTCGACCGGGCAAACCTCGACGCACGAGTTGTCCTTGGTGCCGATGCACGGCTCGGCGATGACGTAGGTCATTCGA
>DATAIY010000160.1:0-6612 GCA_036262475.1 Solirubrobacterales bacterium | reverse complement strand
GGGTCGGTAGCCAGGCCGCCTCGTAGTCGGCCTCCATCTCCAGGAACCGCGCCGCGGCGGCGTGCTGGGAGAGGGCCGGGGTCGAGTAGTCGACCTCGACGCCGGCCTCGGAGAGGAGCCTGCGGGTCTCCTCCAGCGAGGCGCGGGCGACACCGACGGCCATCGCCGCGACCAGCGGGCGGGTGTTGTCGAAGGTCTGCATGGCGCCGCCGAAGCCCAGCTTGTCCTCGACATCAGAGCTGCCGAGCAGCCTCCTTCGGCACCCGGCAGTCCTGCAGGGTGAAGTTGGCGGTGTCGGAGGCGCGGATCCCGAGCTTATGCTCGAGCCGGTCGAGCTTCAGCCCCGGGTTGTCGCGCTCGACGATGAACGACTTGATCGCGGCCCGGCCCTTGGAGCGGTCGAGCGTCGCCCAGACGACGATCAGGTCGGCGCGGTCTCCCGAGGTGACGAAGATCTTCTCGCCGTTGAGGACGTACTCGTCGCCGTCGAGCTCGGCCGTGGTCCGGATCGAGGCAGAGTCCGATCCGGCTTCGGGCTCGGTGATCGCCATCGCCGCCCACTTGCCGCCGTAGCGCTCAAGCTGCTCCTCGGTCGCGACCGAGGCGATCGCCGAGTTGCCGAGGCCCTGGCGCGGCATCGAGAGCAGCAACCCGACGTCGCCCCAGCAGAACTCGATGATCCCGAGCACGGTCGAGAGGTTGGAGCCGTTACGGTTCTCGCCGTCGGCGTCGCCCAGGCTGGCGCGGCGCACCCCGGCGGCACCGGCGCCGCCGATGTCGGAGCCCTCGTTCATCCCGTCGATCAGCGAGGCGAGCATGTCGAGCTCTTTCGGGTAGGCGTGCTCTTCGGCGTCGTACTTGCGCGAGATTGGCCGGAAGACCTCGGTCGCGACCTGGTTGGCCTGGCTTGCCAGCGGCTTGAACTATATGTGCGTAGCGTGACGGATCACACGCTGGGAGAGCTCTATACGGGAAAGTATTACCCTATGCGGTATGTCAATTCTCGCGCTTAGGCCGCATGAGAGTCGCGTCACATACAAATATGTATTATACTGATACGTATGAGAAATGCTGCCGCCAATCCCTTCCGCTTCGGAGCGCTCGCGCTGGACGAGTCATTCGCCGATCGCGAGGCAGAGCGCGCGGAGCTCGTCAGCGACGTGCGAAACGGCCAGGACGTGGTGATCTTCGCCCCCCGACGCTTCGGTAAGTCATCGTTGGCCTGGAGCGCCGCCCAGGCGTTGTCGGGAGAAGGCGTGCTGATGGCCCAGGTCGACCTGATGACGACGCCCACCAAGGAGCGGCTCGCCGACGCTCTGGCGGCGACAATCTTCGAGCAGATTGCCTCCGTACTCGAGCGGGTGAGGGAGCGGGCGCTGGCTCCCTTCCGGGGCCTCCGGGTCCAGCCGACCGTGACGGTCGACCCTCAGGACGGATCCTTCTCGTTCACCTTCGGGTTCGGGCAGGAGCCCGCTGACATCGACGCCACCCTGGAGAGGTTGCTCCAGCTTCCGGCCGAGCTCGGCAGCGCCAGGAACCGGCGCACCGCCCTGGTCATCGACGAGTTCCAGGAGATCGTCGAGATCGACCCCCGCCTGCCCAACCTCCTGCGGGCCGTCTTCCAGCAGCAGCCTGAGGTGGCCCACGTCTACCTGGGCAGCAAGCGCCACGTGATGGAGCGCATCTTCAACGATGAAAACGAGCCCTTCTGGCGCAGCGCGAAGTCGGTCGAGCTGGGTACGATCGAACCCGGGCCCTTCGGAGCGTTCATCGCCGACCGCTTTCAGGTGGCTGGGAGGACCATCGGCGCGAAGGTCGTCGAAGACCTGCTCGCCCGCACCGGCGGCCACCCCTACGCGACCCAGGAGCTCTGCTACTCCCTCTGGGAGCAGACGCCGCCGGGGGAGGAGGCATCGACCGACCGGCTGCGGCGGGCGCTGACCGCGGTCCTGCGCTCCGAGCACGCCCATTTCAGCCTGCTGTGGGAGGGGGCGTCGAAAGGCCAGAGAGTGGTCCTCCAGGCGCTCGCGCTGGAGCCGGGCCATCCCTACAGAGCGGACTACCGCAACCGCCATGGGCTGCCCGCGGCGACCAACGTGCAAAAAGCGCTCGGCGCACTGGAGCGGAGGGAGATCGTGACGGGGGAGGGGGGGGCCTACCGCATCGCCGAGCCCTTCCTCGCCGAGTGGCTGAACGCGGGCTAGGAGAGCTCGGTGCCGTCGTAGAGCTTGCGGACGTGGACCGTGCCCACGGGTGCCGCTTCGAGGCAGAGCTTGCAGAGGACGCACTCGTCGAGGTTCTCCTCGACGACCTCGACGCCGGCGGGGCCGGCCTTGAAGATGTCGACGGGGCAGACCTCCTCGAGCTTCGCGGCGAGGGCCGCGTCGCCGGCGACGGAGGAATTGACCTCGACATCGATGAAGACTTTGTTGCGCTTCTCGGCCATCAGGCAGCCGCCCCCAGCTTCTCCTTGACCGCGTCAGGGATCTCGTCGATCCGCTCGACGACCCGGATACCGGCGGCTTCGAGGCGGGCGATCTTCTCCGTCGCCGTGTCCTCTACCCCCTCGACAATAGTTCCTGCGTGGCCGAAGCTCATCCCCTTCATCTCCTCGTCGTCCATGAACTTGCCGGCCATGAAGGCGACGATCGGCAGCCGGCTGTCGTTCTCAGCGACCCACTCGGACAGCTGCGCCTCCATGCGGCCGCCGGGCTCGGTGTAGATGACGATCGCCTTGGTCTCTTCGTCGGCCTCGAAGTAGGGCATCAGCTCGGCGTAGGTGGAGCCGATGATCGCGTCGCCGCCGATCGAGACGGCGGTGGAGACGCCGAGGCCGGCCTGGGTCAGCGAGGAGGAGATCTCGGTGGTCATCCCGCCCGAGCGGCTCATCACCCCGACCGGGCCGGGGGCGTAGGCCTTGGCGGCGTCCTTGGCGGGGCCGCCGATGCCGCCCATCTTGCAGATCCCGGGAACGATCAGGCCGAGGCAGTTGGGGCCGATGATCCGCGCCCCCTCCGTGTTCGCGAGCTCGACCATCTGGGCGACGTCGCCACGGGGGATGCGCTCGGTGACGATCACGATCAGCTTGACCCCGTTGAGGATCGCCTCGAAGACGGCGTCTTTGGTGAAGGCGGGGGGGACGGTGACGACGGAGCCGTCGATCGGGCTGCCGTAGTGCTCGATCGCCTGAGCGACAGTGTCGAAGACCGGCACCCCGTGGACGTCGCGGCCCTTGCGGCCGGGGGTGACGCCGCCGACGACCTTGGAGCCGTAGTCGAGGCACTCGCGGGTCAGGTTGACCGCCTCGCGGCCGGTGATCCCCTGGACGATGAAGGTCGTGTCCTTGTTCAAGAGGATGCTCACGCCGGCGCCTCCTGAATCTTGGCCACGGCGCGTCCGGCGGCCTCCCACAAGGAGACCGAGCGGTCGCAGTACTCGACCCCGTAGCGCTCGAGGATCTTGAAGCCCTCGTCCTCCCAGGCGCCCGGTATGCGGAAGATCGCGATCGTCTCGCCGGGGTCCCTGCCGAGCTCGAGGCAGGCCTTGATGACGCCGCGGGCGACGATGTCGACGCGGGTGTTGGAGACGATCGACATCATCACCGCGATCTTCTCGACGCCGTCCTTTTCGAGCACCTCCTTGGCCAGGCCGCAGGCCTTGGCGACCGACGGGTTGCCACCGATCTCGGAGTAGTTGGCCGGCTTACCTCCCTGGCTGCGGACCGCGTCGGTGAGGGTCAGCGAGCCGCCGCCGGCGCCGATCACGAGGCCGAGGTTGCCGGAGAAGCCGTGGTCCTTGCCCTGGATCACGCCGCGGTGGTCGGCGGCGTCGATCGCCGCCACGTTGCGCTCGAAGTCGGAGGGCTCATAGGTCTCGCGGGTGTCGTCCTCGGCGATCTGCAGTTGGTTGCGCAGCAGCGTCTTTTGGCGCCCGACCGCCTCGTTCTCCATCTCCATGTGGGCGTCGAGGGCGACGAAGCTGCCGTCGGTGAGCTCGGCCAGGGGGTTGATCTCGGCCAGGGTCATGTCGTATTCGCGGAAGAGGCGGGCGAGGCGGGCGAGGATCGGCGTCGCGCGGTTGAGCTGGGAGCCGGTGACCCCGGTCGCGGCGATCGTCTGCTTGGCCTCGAAGTCCGGGATCGGGAAGAGGTTGGTGATGTGGCCGCGGCCGACGTGGTCGGGATGGGTCTCGGCGACCTCCTCGATGTCGATCCCACCCATATCGCTGAACAGCATCAACGGGCGCTTCGCGGTGCCGTCCCAGACGACGCTCGCATAGTACTCCTGCTTGACGTCGGCTTTGGGGTCGACGAGGACGCCGCGCGGCATCTGGCCGTTGATCTCGAGTTTGAGGATGTCCTCGGCGTGGGCCGCGGCCTCCTCGGGCGTGTCGGCGAACTTGACCCCGCCGGCCTTCATCCGGCCCCCGCTCAGCACCTGCGACTTGACCACGACCGGTCCGCCGATCTCCTCGGCAGCCTGGCGCGCCTGCTCGGCGCTTGTGCAGAAGCCGTACTTGGTGACGGGAATTCCCGCCAACTCGACGATCTTCCTGGCCTCGAACTCGTAGAACCTCATCAGCGGCGCGAAACCCTATCCGACGACCCGCGGACGGGGGCTGCGCTCGCGTGCCGCCCGAAGCATTGCGATACTCCCGGGGTGAAGTCCGTCCGAGAGGGTGGGCGGTGAGCGTGCCCGCCCGCTGCGCCGCATTGCTGGCTGTTGGAGCCATCGCCCTGGCCGCTACCGGCTGCGGCGACACCGTGATCGACAGCGCCAAGGCCGAGGGCGCGATTAAGTCGAACCTGGAAAAATCGCTTCATGAAAAGATCACCGCGGTCGAATGCCCATCCGACCAGAAGGTGGAAGCGGGCAAGACCTTCACGTGCACGGTGAACTTCTCCCACGCCAAGCAGGAAACCGCGACTTTGAAGATCCTCAACAAGGACGCCGACGTCAGCCTCGTCGGCCTCAAACCGAACAAATAGGAGAGAGGCGAATGAGCGACCTGACTACGACCTCCCCGCTGACCACCCACGCCAAACTGCTCGCCTGGGTCGGTGAAATCGCAGCGCTGACCCAGCCCGACTCCGTCCATTGGTGCAACGGGTCCGCCGAGGAGTACGACGCCCTGGCGCAGACCCTGACCGACGCCGGGACCTTCGAGCGCCTCTCCGACGCCAAGCGTCCGAACTCCTACCTCGCGCTCTCCGACCCGGCCGACGTCGCCAGGGTCGAGGACCGCACCTTCATCTGCTCCGAGCGGGAGGCCGACGCCGGTCCGACCAACCACTGGCGCGCCCCGGCCGAGATGCAGGCGACGCTGAACGGCCTCTTCAAGAGCTGCATGAAGGGCCGCACGATGTACGTGGTGCCGTTCTCGATGGGTCCGATCGGCTCCCACATCTCCGAAATCGGCGTCCAGCTGACCGATTCCGCCTACGTCGCCGTCTCGATGCGGATCATGACCCGGATGGGCAAGGCCGCGCTCGACGCGCTCGGCACCGACGGCGAGTTCGTCCCCTGCGTGCACTCGGTCGGGATGCCGCTGGGCGAGGGCGTCGAGGACGTCCCCTGGCCCTGCAACGAGGACAACAAGTACATCGTCCACTACCCGGAGACGAGGGAAATCTGGTCGTTCGGTTCCGGGTACGGCGGCAATGCCCTGCTCGGCAAGAAGTGCTTCGCGCTGCGGACCGCCTCGGTGATGGCGCGCGACGAGGGCTGGATGGCCGAGCACATGCTGATCCTCAAGCTCACCTCGCCGGAGGGGACCGTCAAGTACGTGACCGGCGCCTTCCCCTCGGCCTGCGGCAAGACCAACCTGTCGATGCTTGTCCCGACCCTGCCCGACTGGAAGGTCGAGACGATCGGCGACGACATCGCCTGGATGAAGTTCCACGAGGACGGCCGTCTCTACGCGGTCAACCCGGAGTACGGCTTCTTCGGCGTCGCGCCGAACACCAGCCACAAGACCAACCCCAACGCGATGGACACGATCGAGCGCAACTCGGTCTTCATCAACTGCGCCAAGACTGACAACGGCGACATCTGGTGGGAGGGGATGACCGGCGAGCCCCCAGCGCACGCGATCGACTGGCACGGCAACGACTGGACTCCGGACTCCGAGAGCCCCGCCGCCCATCCCAACGCCCGCTTCACCACGCCCGCCGGCCAGTGCCCGTCGATCGCCCCCGAGTGGGAGGACCCGGCCGGTGTACCGATCGACGCCTTCCTCTTCGGGGGCCGCCGGGAGACCGTGGTGCCACTGGTCCAGGAAGCGTTCGACTGGGAGCACGCCGTATTCATGGGCGCGACGATGTCCTCGGAGACGACCGCCGCCGCAGCCGGCGCCGTCGGCCAGCTCCGCTTCGACCCGATGGCGATGCTGCCCTTCTGCGGCTACAACATGGCCGACTACTTCGCCCACTGGCTGAAGCTGGGCAAGCGGGAGGGCGTCGAGCTGCCGCAGTGCTTCTACGTCAACTGGTTCCGCAAAGACGCCGACGGCAAGTTCCTCTGGCCCGGCTTCGGCGAGAACAGCCGCGTCCTCGAGTGGGTGTTCCGCCGCTGCGAGGGCACCGCCGACGCGGTCGAGACCGCGGTCGGCCTG
>DATAIY010000159.1:0-10185 GCA_036262475.1 Solirubrobacterales bacterium | reverse complement strand
GACCCCCAGCACATCCGGCCCGCCGAACTCGTGTTGGACGACGGCCCGCATCAACTCGCTCCCAACGGCCTCGCGCAGATCGCATCCATCGCGGCGATCATAGGCACTCGCAAGGTTCGGATCCTGCGACTCATCTCACGCATAGCGGTGGACGTGCGCCCCCTGCGGGAGTCGCGCGATTTCCGCCTCCTTACCGCCGGCGCACTGATCACCGGCCTGGGCACGCAGGCGACGCTTGTTGCCCTGCCCTACCAGGTCTTCGTACTCACCAACTCAGCCTTCCTCACCGGCTTGATCGGGGCCGCGGAGCTGATCCCGCTGATTGTCGCCTCGCTCTTCGGCGGCGCCCTCGCCGACCGCTTCGACCGCCGCATCCTGCTGCTTGTCTGCCAGCTCGCTCTGGTCGTCCTCGCGGCGGCGATGGCCGGCGCCTCGGCGGTGGAGCGAGTGGTGCGGGCGGCGATCGTCCCCAACGTGGTCCGGCCCGAGCGCCTCCGCGCCGCAATCTCGGTGACCTTCGGCCTCTACCAGCTGACGCAGGTGGCCGGGCCGGCCCTGGGAGGCCTGCTGATCGCCGGCTTCGGCATCGGCACCCCTACGCGCTCGACGCCATCAGCTGCCTCGGCATGGCCGCCGCCGCAGCCCGCTCTCGAAGGCATCGAGCATGAGCCGGTGCTGCGCTCGATTCGCACCGGCCTCGCCTACGTACGGCGGCTGAAGGTAGTGCTGGGCGGCTTCGTGATCGATCTCGCGGCGATGACCTTCGGGATGCCGCGGGCGCTGTTCCCGGTCCTCTCGCTCATCGTCTTCCACACCGGAGCCGCCGGCACCGAGCTTCTCTACGCTACCGTCGCCGCCGGCTCCACCATCGCCGCCCTGACCACCGGCTGGCTGATCCACGCCCGCTACCTGGGGCGGATCGTCCTCGTGGCGGTCGCCGCCTGGGGCGCCTTTATCGCGACCGCCGGCCTGCTCGAGTCGCTCTGGCCGGCGGCGGCCCTGTTCGCCCTCGCCGGCGCCGCCGACAGCGTCAGCGCCGTCTGCCGCAGCACGATCATGCAGACCCTGAACCCGGACCGGATGCGCGGCCGCGTCACCTCGGTCTTCAGCCTCGTCGTCGCCGGGGGCCGCGCCTCGGCGACATCGAGTCCGGCACCGTCGCCGGGCTCACCTCGCCCGCCTTCTCGGTCGTGTCCGGCGGACTCGCCTGCCTCGCCTCGGTCGGGGTGATCGCCGCCCTCTTCCCGCAGCTCGCCGCCTACGACGGCGACCGCATCGGTGCCGGCGAGGTGGCGGGGCCCGACCGCGAGCTCGAGGCGAGCCAGCTCACCTGAGCGAGCGGGCGATCGCGTCGTCGTAGTTGATCCGCATCAGCGCGATCACGTCATCGACGTCGGCCGCGCTCTCGATCCGCCGCGCCGCCGGGCCCTCTCGGTCCGGGAAGACCGGGTGATGGCCGATCCTGCCCTCCTCGTGCAGCCGGGCCCAGGCCTCCTTCGGGAAGAAGAAATGGGCCGCGTGGTCGCCGTGCAGGTGCCCGACCTCCCGCCGGCCGACCTTGAACGCGAACTCGCCGCGGCGGCCGGGACCCGCCTCGACCCCCGGCCAGGAGATGACCTCCTCGGTTATCTGTGCGCTTGCCGTCGCGGTCGTCGTCATCTTCGATTTCCTCGTCTTTCGGGAACGGGGCACCAAAGTACAAGTCTCGACCGTGCCGTTTCTGCGGGACGGTCTCGAGGCGGGCTAGCCGGCGCTCGTCGCGGTCGGCCCGGAGAAGGCCGAGACGCTGCGCGGTGAGCTCGGCGCCGACGCGGCCAGGATCGGCTTCGTCAACATCGAGGAGCTTCGGCTGCAACCCCGCCCGGATCAGACCCGCCTGGCAGGACTTCGTCGACCGCAGCGAACCGGGGGAGGTGAGCTTCCGCGGTATCGGCGAGTGGTCGCGGAGATCCACGACGCCGGTCGCCTCGAGCAGCAGCTGGCCGGGCGGGTGCGGCCGACGCCCACGCAGGAGAGCGGTCGCGGCCTCTGGATCGCCAACCAGCTATCGCGACCTGGTGCAGATTCGCTCCGGAACCGGCGGCACCCGCGTCCGCCTGCAGATGAATCTCGGCTGAACGGCGAGCCGCCTGCCCTCGCTCCCCCGCATTGGTAGCTTCGGGCCAGATGCAACGGATCAACATCGCCACGCCGGACTTCGAGTACGACGCCGAGGACCCCGATGGCTTCCGCGCCGGGATGTCGCGCCTCGGCAAGCTGCTCGGCGCCAGGGAGTCGGGGATCAGCGTCTATGATCTTCCACCTGGCCAGTCGATCTGCCCCTACCACTACGAGTGCGGCGAGGAGGAGTGGCTGCTGGTCCTCGAGGGGAACCCGACCCTGCGCCACCCTGGCGGCTCCGATCGGCTCGCCACCTGGGACGTCGTCTGCTTCCCGCGTGGTCCCGAGGGCGCCCACGGCATCCGCAACGAGACCGAGCAGCCCGCCCGCGTGCTGATGTTCTCCACCGTCGTCGTCCCCACCGCGACCGTCTATCCCGATAGCGACAAGGTCGGGATCTGGACCGGCGACCCCGAGACCGACGTCCTCGTGCGCCGCGAAAGCGCCGTCGACTACTACGAAGGAGAGCCTCGGTAGCCCTAATTGGCCTCCCCCCACAGCGGCCGGGGGTCCCGAGAGCGGCCTGCTCGACGCCGCCCGCGGCGGTGACGAGGGCGCCTTCGAGCGGCTAGTCGAGCCCTACCGGCGCGAGCTCCACGCCCACTGCTACCGGATGCTCGGCTCCCTCCACGATCACCATTGCCATCAGATCGGCGACGCCGTCCTCTGCGAGGCGGCGGACCCCGTCCACTCGATCCTGCGCTCGACCGACACCCTGGCGGGGATCGGCGGCGATGGGTTCGCGGTGATCGCGCCCGGAGCCCAGGGGGAAGGGCCCCGCCCCATGACCGAGGCGACCCGCTCCGCAGTCGGCGTCCGCGAGCCGGGAGCGAAGTCACCCATCCCCAGCGCATCGGTCGGCTGGGCCGTCTTCCCAGAGAACGGCGAGGACTTCGAGACACTGATGCGCTCTGCCGACGAGCATGCCCAGACTCAAGCGCGACGGTCGCCAGCTGGCGCTCGACCGCTGAGCGGCTACCGTCCGGCCATGATGCCGGGCCTGGAAAGCGAGCGCCTCTTCATCGGCGACGGCGGGCTGGAGACGACGATGATCTTCCGCGAGGGGTTCGATCTGCCCTGCTTCGCCTCCTTTCTCCTGCTCCGCAGGGAGGACGGGATCGGAGCTCTTCGGCGCTACTACGGGACCGATCTCGAGATCGCCCGGCGTCACGGGCTCGGCTTTCACCCTCGATGCTCCGACCTGGCGGGCCAGCCGCGACTGGGGCGAGAGGCTCGGCTACTCACGCGAGGAGCTGGCTGAGGCCAACCGGCGAGCGGTCGGTCTGGCGGAGGAGACCCGCGCTTCCGAGCAGCGGCCCGAGACCCCGGTCGCGATCTGCGGCACGCTCGGGCCGCGTGGCGACGCCTACAGCGCCGCCGCGGAGATGGCGGCGACTGAGGCCGAGGAGTACCACGCCGAGCAGGTCGGGGTCTTCGCCTCCACCGCCGCCGACATGGTCGGTGCCTACACCCTGCCCTACGCCGCCGAGGCGGTCGGGATCGTCAGGGCCGCCGCCGCCCACGACCTGCCGGTGACGATCTCCTTCACCGTCGAGACCGACGGCAGGTTGCCGAGCGGCCAGGCGCTGGGGGAGGCGATCGAAGATGTCGATGCCGAGACCGCCTCCAGCGCCGCCTACTTCATGGTCAACTGCGCCCACCCGACGCACTTCAGCCCGGCGAGCGAGGCCGGCGGCCCCTCGCTGCGCCGCCTCGGCGGCGTCCGCGCCAACGCGTCGCGCATGAGCTACGCCGAATTGGACGAGGCGAGCGAGCTCGACGCGGGGAGTCCGGAGGAACTCGGCGCCCTCTACGCAGAGTTGAAGCCGCAGCTTCCGTCGGTCCGGGTGCTGGGCGGCTGCTGCGGTACCGACAGCCGCCATATTGCCCCGCATCTGCGAAAACTGGCTGGCCCCGCCCTCCTAGGGCTCGAGCGCGGCCGACTCGAGGATCCCCAGCAGTTGGGTGACGCGGCAGACGAGCAGGCGCTCCTCGTCGATCTCGACCCAGGCGCCGGCGGCGGCGGGGAAGACGACGTGGTCGCCGGGCTGGACGGGCATCTCGACGCCGGCCTGGGCCCACCAGTCGAGGCCGGGACCGACGGCGAGGACGATGCCCTGCTCTGGCGGCAGCTCGTGGGTCCCGGGCGGGACGACCAGACCGGAGCGCCGGACCCGGTCCTGGTCGAGCTCCTTGATCACGATCTGGTCGAAGAGCGGCCGCAGCTGGTGGCGAACGGACTCCGTCGGGTCAGGTCTCTGCGCGGTGCCCATGGCCTAAGTTTGCAGCATGTCGACGCTGGCCCCCGGGTCCTCCCGCCGCCAGCTCGGAATGGCGGCTCTCGCCCTCGGTGCTCTCGGCGTCGTCTTCGGCGACATCGGGACCAGTCCCCTCTACGCCCTGCAGACCGTCTTCTCCGCCGACCACCAGGCGGTGAAGCCGACCGAAGCCGACATCTACGGGGTGATCTCACTCGTCTTCTGGTCGATCACGCTGATCGTCTCGATCGAGTTCGTCATCTTCATCATGCGTGCCGACAACGACGGCGAGGGCGGGATCCTGGCCCTGATCGCCCTGATCGAGGGGGCGCCGCTTCGCCGCGCCCGGTTCAAGGTCGTGCTGATCGCCCTCGGCATGTTTGGGGTCGCGCTCTTCTACGGCGACGGGATCATCACCCCGGCGATCTCGGTCCTCTCTGCCGTCGAAGGGGTGAAGGTGGCGGTGCCCAGCCTGGGGTCGCTGGTGTTGCCGATCACGATCGCCGTCCTCGCCGGCCTGTTCGCGATCCAGCGCTTCGGCACCCATGTCATCGGGCGTGTGTTCGGGCCGGTGATGGTGATCTGGTTCGGCGTCATCGCCGCCGCCGGCCTCGGCCGCGTCGCCACCCACCCGGCGATCGTCAAGGCGCTCTCGCCCAGCTACGGGCTCGAGTTCTTCGGCAACAACTTCGGCGTCGCCTTCATCTCGCTCGGTGCCATCGTCCTCACCATCACCGGCGCCGAGGCGCTCTACGCCGACATGGGCCACTTCGGGCACAAGCCGATCAGCCGCGCCTGGTTCTTCGTCGTCTTCCCGGCCCTGACCCTCAACTACATGGGCCAGGGCTCGCTGATCCTCGGCACCCCGAGCGCGATCGACAACCCCTTCTTCCTGCTGATCCCGCACTGGGGCCGGATCCCGATGGTGCTGCTGGCGACGGTGGCGACGGTGATCGCCTCCCAGGCGGTCATCTCCGGCGCCTTCTCGGTCACCCGCCAAGCGGTTCAGCTCGGCTTCCTGCCGCGGCTGACGATCCGCCACACCTCCGCCAGGGAGATCGGCCAGATCTACGTTCCGGCGATCAACTGGTTCCTGCTCTTCGCGGTGGTGGCGCTGGTGCTCGGCTTCGGGTCCTCGACCCGGCTTGCCTCCGCCTACGGCATCGCCGTCACCGGCACGATCACCGTCGACACCCTGCTCTTCCTCGTCGTCGTCCGCTCGCTCTGGCGCAAACCGGGCTGGCTGGTGGCGCTCGGCGCCGTCGTCTTCTTCACCGTCGACCTCGCCTTCCTTGGCGCCAACCTGACCAAGGTCGCCCACGGCGGCTGGTTCCCGCTCTCGATCGGCGTCGCCGTCTTCACCATTCTCAGCACCTGGAAGCGCGGCAGCGAGAAGGTCCACGAGGAGCGGATCGAGGAGGAGGGTTCGCTGCGCTCCTTCGTCGAGGAGCTGCGCTCGATGGACCCCCCGGCGGTGCGGGTGGCGGGGACCGCCGTCTACCTCAACGCCCGCCGCGAGACGACGCCGCTGGCGCTGCGGGCGGGAGTCGAGCACACCCGGGCCCTGCACGAGTCGGTCGTGATCATCTCGATCGAGACGACCAAGGCGCCCTACGTGCCGGAGTCCGAGCGCCTCGTCGTCGACAGCCTCGGCTACGAGGACGACGGCATCAGCCACCTCACCGCCCGCTTCGGCTTCCAGGACTCCCCCGACGTGCCGCGCCTGCTCGCCCTCGCGCAGGAAACCGGGCTGGAGTCCGAGGTCGACGTCGACGGTGCCGTCTACTTCCTCTCCCAGGTCACGGTCACACCGACCTCGGCCCCCGGCATGCGCGGCTGGCGCAAGCGCCTTTTCGTGGCGATGGCGCGCAACGCGGCCAGCCCGGTCGACTATTTCCACCTGCCCGGCGACCGCACCGTCACCCTCGGCTCCCAGATCGAGCTCTAGAGGTCCTCGGGCGCGGCCATGCGGTAGAAGAACGGTCCCGTTCCACCTTCTTTGCTGATCGCAAACATCAGGTGGAGGAAGCTCTCCTGCATCGACGCGTTCTCGAGCGGGCCGGCGCACACCGGGTCGTAGCCGGCATCGCGAATGAGCCTCTCGACGACCTCCCGAGCCTCCTCGTCGCCGCACCAGAGGTTGCTCGGCCGTGAGCCAGCCTCTCCGATTCGGTCGAACAGGGCCGCGAAGTTGATGTTGAACGACTTCGCCGTCGGTCCGTCGGTCCGCGACCTGACGAACTCGGCGTTGGAGGCGAAGCCGGGCGGCGGGTCGACGCCGTAGAGGTTGGTCGCGTCGATCACGGTCTTGCCCTCGATTCCGGTGACGGCGTCTAGCGCCTCGGCCACCTTGCCGCCGGGCACGGCGAGCAGAACCGCATCGGCTTCGGAGACCTCGCCGCCCTCGTGCCCCAGCAACGTCAACTCGTGCCCGGCCTGCTCCCAGAGTCGCCCGAGACCGCCGCCGATATTGCCCTTGCCGAGGTCGCGATCTTCATCGCCTGAAGGCTACCCGGCCCGGTGGGCCGGCAACGCTGATCGAGCTCTAGTCCTTCGGCGTCAGCGGCCGGTAGCTGCCGATCTCGGTCAGCTCGACCACCACGGGCGGCTCCTCGCAGCGCTCCGGGATGCCGCGCTGGAACTCCCTGAAGGTCTCGAACTCCCCCATCGCCGGGGAGTCATCGTCGGACTCGTGCAGGTGGATGAAGCTGTGTCCGTCGTCGAGCCGGTAGGGGCGTAGCGGATGCCCGCCGGCTGCCGCTGCGTCAGCTCCTCATAGACGGCGCGGACCAGTTCCTCGTTCTCCTCCACCCCGCCGGGTTTGACCCGGTATCGGACCATGATCCATTTCATCCGATTTCCCTCGCTTGCCATCGTCTCCTCTCCGCCGTTTCAAGGCGGTCGATTGCGGTCGCATGTAGTGACTCGGGCGAGGACGTGAATCCATCGCTCCCCCGGGATCAGGGGCGGAGCTCGGCGGGAAGGCCGAAGCGACCCGGCAGGCGCGGGGAGATGAAGGCGTCGAGGGCGGCGATGCGCTCGCTCTCGAACGTCAGCACTTCGATCGCGTGGCCAGCGAACATCTCACGCTCGGTGTCCCACAGCCGCTCGGCGGCGGCGAAGATCTATGTCGTCAGCGCCCGCTTCCCTACAGCGGCTGAAGGCGGGTCTTCTCGGCCCGGGCGAGCTTGCGTTTGAGTCGCTGGAATTCTTCCTCCTGCAGCTTCGAGCGTTCGTAGCCCATGTCGGCTAGGTTCGTCTTCTCCAGCGGGTCTGTCTTCAGGTCGTACATCTCCCACTGCGGCCGCTTGTGGTGCTTGACGTCGTAGTACTTGGCCAGCTTCCAGCGCACTTCGCGGATGCTGACGATGTGGTTCGGCGGTTTGGGATATGGCCCGTGCGCCTGGCCGGACTGGAAGTCGTCGTAGGTGAAGACGACGTAGTTTTGGGTCGACTTCTTGGCCGAGGGGTGGAGGACCAGCTTCGAGTAGTCGACCCCCTCCCACTTGGACCGGGCACTCTTCGGCGCCGCCGCCAGGCTCGCCAGCGTCGGCAAGAAGTCGACGTGGGAGACCAGAGCTTCAGAGGTGACGGGGCGCGGAAACAGCGTCGGGTTGGAGTAGACGAGCGGGACCCGCGTCGCCTCCTCGTAGAAGTTGAAGTTCTTCTGACGCATGCCGCCGTGGGTCAGCCCCATCTCACCGTGGTCGGCGGTGCGGATCAGCAGCGTGTTGTCGAAGAGGCCGGTTTCTTCCAGCTTGTCGAGGACGTTGACCATGTAGCTGTCGGATGAGCGCATCAGGTTGCCGTAGAAGTTCAGGTAATTGCGTTTTTCCGCCGGCGTCTTAAGTTTTCCGGTCAGGTTGAAGATCCTCAGGAATTCCGCCTGGACTGAGGGCTTGGTGGAGAGGTCTTCGCCGACGGTCTCCGGCAGGTGGATGTTCCCTTCCAGCCAGGACTGGTCGTATTCGTCTTCTTCGAAGCCCGAACCCGGGTAGAAGAGGACGTCGTGCGGGTTGACCAGCGAGATCACCATGAAGAAGGGCTGCTGCTGCGCCGCCGTCGAGCCCAGGTACTGGAGCGCTCCCTCTTCAGCCCCTTCGCCGACCGAGTTGATGAAGCGGCCGTCATTGTCGACTTTGCCGCCGCCGGCCTCGGGGACGCTCTGGTTGGCGCCGGCGTCGGGCGGATCCCAGCGCGAGAACCCGTACTTTTCGAGGTCGGCCGGGACGGCGTTTTCCTTCTGGGCCGGCTTCGAGCAGTGCCACTTGCCCTTATAGACGACCTTGTAGCCGGCCGCCTTCATCACCGTGGCGAGGTTCTTCAGTTCGACCGGCAGTTCCACCTGCGGGTATTCGGAGGCGGGCATGTCTTCCTCGAGCGTGTACTTGACCCCGTGCTGGGCGGGGAAGTAGCCGCTCATCAGCGTCGAGCGCGCCGGCGAACACATGCAGGCGTTGGTGAAGGCGCGTTCGAAGCTCAGCCCGTGGCGCCGCAGCCGCCGCATCCCCGGCAGGTTCTGCCGCAGCCAGTTCGGCGGGAAGTGCTGGATCGCTCGTTCCTGGTCGGTGAGGAAGAGGACGATGTTCATCCCGGCGACGTCGCGCCGCTTCCCCGTCGCGGCGGCCAGCGCCCGCTCGACCCCGGCGCCCTGGGACAGCAACAGGGCCGAGGCGGCCGTCGCTCCCGAACCGATCAGCTGCTTGCGGGTTAGCCCACCCTTCTCACTGCTCGACCGATCCATGCGGTTCCTCTCTGTGGTGGGTTGCTGGTGGGCGCCAGCGCCCTGAGAGCACCGTAACACCGCCGCCCGGACCCGGAGGCGCCGGGCCGAATCGATGAGAGCCCCTTCGGCGGCATTTAGCATTGGTTCACGATGCCCGACGATCCTGCTCGCGTGCAGCACTCGCCCGCCCAGCGGCCAGGGCGCTCGCGGCGAGCGAGGCTCTCTCGCGCCCGCCGCCGCCGCCGCCTTCTCCTGCCGGCCGGCGCGCTGCTGGTTCTCGTTCTCTTCCTGCTCAGCCGCGCGCTCGGCGGGTCGGGAGGCGGAGGCGCGGCAGGGTCGGCCTCGGCTGGGGCGGTTAGGACCGTCCTGACCGCGCGCACCAGCTCGCCCCTGCCGGCGCCGATCTCTGGCGAGTCCGCGGCCGCCGTCCCGGGAGGCCTCCTCATCCTCGGCGGCCTCGACTCCACCGAAGCCTCTGTCAGCGGCGTCTTCCTGCTCGACCCGGCGAGCGGCAAGCTGAACCCGGCCGGTGCGCTCAGCGGGCCGCTTCACGACGCTGCGGCGACGACGCTCGCGGACCAGGTGCTGGTCTTCGGCGGCGGCACCGAAAGCAGCACCGACGTCGTCCAGTCGCTGCCGGCGGCGTCCTCGGCCGGCACCACCGCGACGGCCGTCGGGCACCTGCCGGCGGTGCGCTCCGACCTCAGCGCGGTTACGATCGGGACCAAGGCCTACGTACTCGGGGGTTACGACGGCAGCAACCCGGATCCCGCCGTGCTCGCGACCTCGGACGGCAGCCACTTCTCCCACGTCGCCGATCTTCCGGTCCCGGCCCGCTACATCGCTACGGTCGCGCTCGGCGGCCGGATCTTCGCCTTCGGCGGCGAGACCGGCGAAGGCGGGGCCACCGACGTGATCCAGGAAGTCGACCCCGCCGGCGGCAAAGCCCGCGTCGTCGGGCACCTGCCGCAGGCGACCTCGCACGCCGCCGCGGTCGTGCTCGGCGGCAGCGTCTACATCCTCGGCGGCGAAGCGAACGGG
>DATAIY010000158.1:0-5984 GCA_036262475.1 Solirubrobacterales bacterium | reverse complement strand
GCTCTACGAGGGCGGCACCGAGGGCGGGGGCGGTCGCGCCGTCGCCCTGATCCTCAGGCGCTGGCACTGGGAAGAGGACGGAGAGCTGGCGAGCGAGGACGAGATGGCCTGGGCGTTCGAGTTGCGGGACCACAGGGTTTTGGGTTGGCGGCCCTACGACCAGCGCGACGAGGCGCTGCGGGAGTACGGTTTCGCTCACGGGTAGTCTTCGGCCCATGGCCGATGCCGCACCTACCGAATCCGTAGCGCCGCGCCTGGCCGCCGTCCGCGAGCAGCTGTCCCTGCTCTCGGACTACCTTTGACCCGGCTGCGTTAGAGACCGAGGCAGCGCGCCTGGAGGAGGAGATGGGCCAGCCCGGGTTCTGGGACGACCAGGACGCCGCCGCCCGCACCTCCGCCGCCCATGCGCGGGCGCAGCGCCGACTCGAGATGTTCCGCGGGCTCGAGGCCGATGTGGCCGACCTCGCAGACCTCGCCGAGATGGCGGCCGAGGACGAGGAGATCGCGGCCGAGCTGGGCTCGCAGCTGAGTTCGGCCGAGCGACGCCTCGGCGAGCTCGAGGAGGGGCGCCTGTTCAGCGGTGAGTACGACGCCGGCGACGCCGTCGTCACCGTCCATGCGGGGGCCGGCGGCACCGACTCCCAGGACTGGGCCGAGATCCTGCTCCGGATGTACTTGCGCTGGTCGGAGCGGCGCGATTTCGAGGTCGAGATGAAGGAGGCCTCGCCGGGGGAGGAGGCCGGCCTCAAGTCGGCGACCTTCATCGCCCGCGGCGAGAACGCCTACGGCCTCTTCGCGGCCGAGCGAGGCGTCCACCGCCTGGTCCGGATTTCGCCCTTCGACTCCTCCTCACGGCGCCACACCAGCTTTGCCCAGGTCGGCGTCGGCCCGCTGGTCGACGCCGGGGTCGAGGTCGAGATCGACGACGCCGACCTGCGGATCGACACCTACCGCGCCTCCGGCGCCGGCGGCCAGCACGTCAACAAGACCGACTCGGCGGTGCGGATCACCCACCTCCCCACCGGCGTCGTCGTCCAGTGCCAGAACGAGCGCTCGCAGACCCAGAACAAGGCGGTGGCGATGCAGTTTCTGCGCTCGAAGCTGATCGAGCTGGAGGAGCGCAAACGGGCCGAGGAGATGGCGAGGGCGAGGGGCGAGGTCAAAGACGTCGCCTGGGGCTCGCAGATCCGCAGCTACGTCCTCCACCCGTACACGATGGTCAAGGACCACCGCACCGAGCACGAGGTCGGCGACGTGCAGCGGGTGCTCGACGGCGACCTCGACGAGTTCGTGCGCGACTACCTGAACAAGACCGCCGCCTCCTCGGCCACCTGATGCAGGCGCTGCGATATCTGGAGCGCCCGGCGGTGGCAGAGGCGGAGGGGCTGCTGGTGCTCCACCACGGCCGCGGAACCGACGAGCGCGACCTCCTCCGACTCGCCGATCACTTCGACCCGGAGGCGAGGCTGCGGGTGGTGACGCCGCGGGCGCCGCTGACCCTGTCCGGCTCGGCGGGGTACCACTGGTACCTAGTGCCGCGGGTCGGCTTCCCCGATGTCGACAGCTTCGACGCGTCTCGCGGCGCCCTTGCCGAGCTCCACGACCGGCTCTGGGAGGAGACCGGGGTCGGGCCCGAGCGAACCGTCCTCGGCGGCTTCTCGATGGGCACGGTGATGAGCTACGCGATGGGGCTCGGTGCCGACCGTCCGGCGGTTGCCGGCATCCTCGCCTTCAGCGGATTCGTGCCGACGGTCGACGGCTGGGAGCCCTCGCTTGCCGATCGCCAGAAGACGCGCGTCTTCATCGCTCACGGCCGCCTCGACCCGGTGATCGAGGTCGGCTTTGCCCACCACGCCCGCGAGCTGATCGAGGCGGGCGGTCTCGAGGTCACCTACCGCGAGTCCGACATCGGCCACCAGATCGATCCATCGCACCTCGCCGACGCCACCGTCTGGCTGGGTGAGACCCTTCCCGGCTAAGAACCGGCGGCCCTAGGGTCGCTGCGAGGAGTGGAAGCTCGATTCGGGGTTTGACCAGATGAAGCCGCCGGGAACCGCACGGCGCACGGTCAGGTGCCGGTCGAGGAGGTGGTTGCAGTAGCGCGGGGCGTGGGCCGGACGAAGCTCGACGGTGAAGTTTTTGGCCGCCATCGCCTTGGACATCTGCGCCTTGGTCAGGGCCTCGGTCTCGCGGATGAGACCCTTCCTGCCGAAATGGGCGCGGTCCCCGCCCAGACTCAACGGGCCTTTGGCTCCGCGCAGCCAGTAGACGACTTCGACGGTCCCGGTGGAGTAGGCGGTGTAGTGGACCGCGAGGCGGACCTTGCCGCTGGCGCGGCTGGCCGAGACGGTGGCGCTGGCGCTGCTCAGGACGCACTCCCTGGGAGCTTCGGCGCCTTCTTCTTCGACTTCTTCTTCACATTCTTCTTCTTCGCCCACTTCGCATTCTTCGGCTTCGAATTCTTCTTCTTCGGATTCGAATTCTTCTTCTTCGGATTCGGATTCGCCGCTGGGCGGCGAGATCGCGAAGGCGGTTCCCCCGGTGCCGGTGGGCGGAAGGGTGAGGGCTTGCGCCGACCTGGCAATTCCGAGCGCAGCGATCAGCACCAGCGTCGCCAGGAACGATGCCCACCAGGCGAGCCTGATGGTGCGCGCGTCCCCGCTCTCGGCGATATCGGGCTTCCGTCTCATGCTCCTTGAATCGGAACAGGGAGGGAAACCCTTTAGCTATGCGTCCAGTGCGCCCTCGAGCTCCAGCAGCGCCTGCTTCATCGGCAGGCCGCCGCCGTAGCCCCCGAGGGCGCCGCCGCTGCGCAGAACGCGGTGGCAGGGGACGACGAGGGGAATCGGATTGCGGCCGCAGGCCGTCCCGGCGGCCCGCACGGCGCGCACATTGCCGGCGCTGGTCGCCATCTGCGTGTAGTTGCGGGTCTCCCCGTAGGGGATGCGGGCGATCGCCCGCAGCACCCTGAGGCGGAAACCTTCGCTCAGCCGCCAGTCGAGCGGCAGGTCGAAGCGGTCGAGCTTGCCCTCGAAGTAGAGGTCGAGCTCGCGCCGGGTCTCGTCGAGCTCGGACGGTGCCTCGAGGACGCGGGGGGAGACCCGCTCGGCCAGGTCGACGAGGAGCTCGTCGGCGTCCTGGTTCGGCAGGCCGACCCGGACCAGCCCCCGCGGCGTCTTCGCCAGCAGCAGGGTGCCGAATGGAGAGTCGGTAGTGGTGTAGGCGACATCGAGCAGGCCCTCCTCGGACGCTCGCCCGGCGAGGCACTTCAGCGATGCCTTCATGCCATCTCCTTTCTCAGTCGCTTGATTCCCTCGTGCAGACTGCGGCGCGCGGCCTCGGGCGTGCAGCCGAGGGCGTCGGCGATCTCGGCGTGGGGGAGATCGCCGGCGTAGCGCAGCGTCACGGCCGCCCGCTGCTTCGGCGGCAGGGCGCCGACCGCCGTCCAGATCTCCTCCCCCGGTTGGTTGTCCTCCACCGCCACCTCCGCCACTTCGGCGACCGGAATCGGCCGGCGCCCCAGGGCGCGATGGTGATCGACCGCCTTGCGATGGGCGATCGTGATCAGCCAGCCACGGAGGTTGCCGGTGTCATTCAGCTTCGGGTAGGCACGCAGGGCCGAGAGGAACGTCTCCTGGAAACAGTCCTCGGCGCCGTTTCGGCCGACCGCCCCGCGCAGCACCGCCATCACGTCGCTTGCGTGCTCGTCGATCAGCAGCTGGAAGGGCGGCAGGCCGGTCACTCTGTGGATTAAACGCGCCGGCCGGCCGGAACGTGAGATCCCGCCGCCGTCGAGCGATGCCTTGTTCATCCCAGAGATGGAAAAGGCAGCGCTCGTCGGTGATCTGACTAGGCTGGCGCGATGACCGATTCCGGCGAGCCACTGAGGGAGACGGTCGCCCGGGCGCTGGCCGAGGACGTCGGCGCCGGGGACGTGACCTCGGAGTCGACGGTTCCGGCGGATGCCGGCGCCCGCGCCCGGATCGTCCAGAAACAGCCCGGAGTCGTCAGCGGCCTCGCGGTGGTGGCGGAGGTGTTGCGCCAGTGCGGGGTCGACCATGTCGACAACCTCGTCGTCGAGGGGCAGTGGAGGGAGGAGGTGCCGGCCGAGGTCGTCCTCGCCACCGGCTCGGCGCGAGCGCTGCTGGTCTCCGAGCGGACCGCGCTCAACTTCCTCGGGCATCTCTCCGGGGTGGCGACCTTGACGGCCCGGTTCGTCGAGGCAGTCGCCGGCACCGGCGCCCGCATCCTCGACACCCGCAAGACGACGCCGGGCCTGCGGGCGCTGGAGAAGGCCGCGGTCGCCGCGGGCGGCGGTCGCAACCACCGAATGGGCCTCTACGACGCGATCCTGATTAAGGAGAACCACATTGCCCTCGCCGGCAGCCTCGCCAAGGCCGTCCACGGCGCCCGCACCTCCTATCCTGATCTCGCGATCGAGGTCGAGGTCCGAAACCTCGACGAGACCGCCTACGCGCTCGGCACCGGCGTCGATCTGCTGCTGCTCGACAACATGGACAGGGAGACCCTGCGTGGCGCGGTGAAGCTGCGCGATGAGAACTCCGGCGCCGGCAAGGGCCCCTCGCTGGAGGCGTCCGGCGGCGTCAACCTGGAGACGGTGCGGGCGATCGCCGAGACCGGCGTCGACTTCATCTCGATCGGCGCCCTCACCCACTCGGCGCCGACCCTCGACTTCAGCCTCCTCTTGGAGCCAATTACTTGAGCAGGCGGGAGAGGCGGCGGTCTTTGAGGACGTGGCCGCCGGTCTGCTCTTTGGGGCAATAGTTCGTCTGGTGTTCGGAAAAGAAGACGGCCTCGATCGTGGTCCCGCAGCGGGGACAGGGTTGGCCCTCGCGGCGGTGGACCCGCAGCGGCATCGGCACCTTGTCGGGTGGCTGCTCGCCGATCGTCCGCTCGTAGTGGTCGATCGCGTCGCCGAGGACGTGGAGAGCGTCGTGCAGGCGCTCGATCTCCTCGGCGTCCAGTTCCGCCCCCTTCTTGAATGGCGAGAGGCGGGCCTCCCAGAGGATCTCGTCGGCCCAGGAGCGGCCGATGCCGGCGATCGTTCGCTGGTTGCGCAGCAGCGGGTGCAGGTGCCGTGGCTGGTCGATCGCCGCCGCGAAGGTCTCGAGCGGGGGAGGGGGCCAGGCTTCGGGTCCGAGTGTCTTCACCATCTCGTCCTCGGCCACCGCCTCGGCCGCCATCAGCTTCGCCCAGGCCCGTTGCTTGGTCCCGAACTCCCGCAGCCGCAACTCGCGCCCGTCAGCGAGCCTGAGCAGCACCCTCGAGGCCCGGTCTTTCGCCGAGGCCCGTTTGTCGAATGCCTTCAGCCTTCCCGCCGACATCAGATGCACCAGTAGCGCCAGGTCCCCGAACTCGACCACAGGCATCTTGCCGACCCGCCGCACCCCGGTCACGGCGCGGCCCACCAGCGCTTCCAGCGCCGGCTCGAAGGTCTTCATCACGTTCATCCCCGGCGCCAGCGCCGATTCCACGACAGCTCCGGACAAGCTGGAGTCCAACCTCCGCGCAACGATTTCGACCTCCGGCAACTCTGGCATAGACAAAGTCTGCCGCCTCGGACCGAGGCAGGGGTTGGGAGGGTCCCAGAACGGACGCACCCGACCGCCCGCAGGACCCTCCCCAGCCCTGCCCGCACAGCCGAGGCGGTAGTCTTGTCAGACGTTCATTCGACTGGATTGAGGCTCCCGCCCAACCAGCGAACATGAGGAAAGGAAGGGCTCATGCAAGAGCTCCCGACGATCCAAACCATCGCACCGGACGCTCTCCCGCCCGACGAGATCGCTGCCCTCAGCGAGGAGATCCGAGCGCTCGCCGCTCAGCGCAACGCCGTAATCCTCGCCCACAACTACCAAGTGCCGGAGGTACAGGACGTCGCTGACCAGATGGGCGACTCGCTGGCGCTCTCGCGCCAGGCGGCCGCGACCGACGCCGAGGTGATCGCCTTCTGCGGCGTCCATTTC
>DATAIY010000157.1:0-1754 GCA_036262475.1 Solirubrobacterales bacterium | reverse complement strand
CCCTCGTTGGCCGCCTCCTGGGCGAACTCCCGGATCAGGCGACTCTTGCCGGATCCGGCCTCACCGCCGATGAGTGCGAAGCGCAGGCCCTCTCCCTCGGCACTCGGAATAAGCGTCCGCAGGGTCGCCAACTCCCGCGAGCGTCCGGCGAATGGAAAGGACGGCGCCAGGCGAAGCGGGCCTGGGAGCTTCGGCATCAGAGCGGTCTCCGAGTGAGTAGTCAAGTCTGATCATCCCACGCCAGGTCAAGCCGGGACCGGCCTGGAAAGTGGGTCAGATCCGGTCATGACAGGAGGTGAGCCGCGGTCTACGCTCTTCTTTGGGCTGCTCGGCCCATTCGCCTTGCCTCAACCGTTAAGGAGCCTCAAATGAACCCCCCCTCGCTTATCGAGAGCGCGCGCAACGACCTCGCTGCTCTGAAGGACCCCGTGATCGGCCCGGATGACTCCGGTTACGACGACGCCCGCGCCGTCCACAACGGCATGATCGACCGCCATCCCGCCGTGATCGTGCGCTGCTCGAGCGCCGATGAGGTCGGACGGGTGATCGCCTTCGCGCGCGCCCACGACGCGCTGATCGCCGTTCGCGGCGGCGGCCACAACGGCGCCGGGCTCGGCATCGTCGACGATGGCGTCGTCATCGACCTGTCCGGGATCGCCGAGGTGGTCGTCGATCCAGACTCCGAGACCGTTCGCGTCGGTGGCGGTGCCACCTGGGCCGAGGTCGATCAGGCGACGGGTGAGTACGGTCGGGCGACGCCCTCGGGGATCATCTCGACCACCGGCGTTGGCGGGCTGACCCTCGGCGGCGGCCTCGGCCACCTGACTCGGCGCTTTGGCCTCACGATCGACAGCCTCCTCAGCGCCGACATGGTCTTGGCCGATGGTTCACAGGTGCACACCAGCGCCGAGGCGCACCCCGACCTGTTCTGGGCCCTGCGAGGGGGCGGCGGCAACTTCGGCGTCGTCACCTCATTCGAGTTCGCCACCCACCCGGTGGGCGCCACGGTGATGGCCGGTCCGACCTTCTGGCCAGTCGAGCAGCTACCCGAGGTGATGCGCTTTTACCGCGAGTTCCTGCCCGCCGCCCCGCGGGAGGTCAACGGCTTCTTCGCGGTGATGACCGTGCCGCCGGTTGACCTCTTTCCGGAGGAGCTCCATCTGCGCAAAGTCTGCGCGGTGGTCTGGTGCGTGCTCGGCTCCGAGGAGGATGCGACGCGCTTGCTCGCGCCGGTGCATGAGGTCGGCACGCCGCTCCTGCACGGCGTCGGCGCGATGCCGCTGCCGGCGCTGCAGAGCCTCTTCGACGGCCTCTACACCAAGGGCCTGCAGTGCTATTGGCGCGCGGACTTCGTCGACGAGCTCTCCGATGAGCTGGCCGAGAAACATCTCGAGTGGGCTCAGAAGCTGCCCTCGATGCACTCGACGATGCACCTTTACCCGATCGACGGGGCGGTTCACGACGTCGGAGCGGAGGAGACCGCCTTCAGCTACCGCGACGCTCAGTGGGCCGAGGTGATCTTCGGCGTCGACCCCGAGCCGGCCAATGCGGACGTGATCCGCGACTGGTGCGTGGGCTACTGGGACGCGACCCACCCGTATTCGGCCGGCGGTGCCTACGTCAATTTCATGATGGAGGAGGGTCAGGAGCGCGTCCGCGCGACCTACCGCGGCAACTACGATCGCCTCGCCCGCGTCAAGGCGCAGTACGACCCAGACAACATCTTTCGTGTCAACCAGAACATCCAGCCTGCT
>DATAIY010000156.1:0-4935 GCA_036262475.1 Solirubrobacterales bacterium | reverse complement strand
TTGCGGCGGTCGATGCCGCGGACCTTGACGAAGTCGATCTCATAGCCGGCGGCGGGAACCAACTCGGCCTCGATCCGCTCACGGGTGCCGAGGAAGGAGACCTCGGCACCGCTAGCCCGAAGCTCGGCGGCGACCGCTAGGGCGGGCACGACGTGTCCCGCGGTTCCCCCCGCCGCCACCACCACTCTTGGATTTCCTGGCACCGCTCGATCGACTCCTTTCGCGTGCGGGCCCTCGCCCGCCATCGACGATGCGCAGTTTGCCAGCGCGGGAACCCGTCGAGGTTCGTGCCGCCGCCGCGGTTCCACCGCGGGCGACGTTGAGGATCAGGCCGACCGCGAACAGGGTCGCCATCAGGCTGCTGTTGCCGTAGGAGACGAAGGGCAGCGGCACCCCGGTCAGCGGCGCCAGGCCCATCACCGCGAAGAGGTTGATCGTCGCCTGGACCAGGACCAGTGAGGTGAGGCCGGCGACCAGCAGCTTGCCGTAGTTGTCCTTGGCTTTCTGGGCGACTTTGAGGCCGGCGTATCCGAACATCCCGAAGAGGCCGACGACGCCGACGATCCCGACCATGCCGAGCTCCTCGCCGATCACGGCGGAGATCATGTCGGTGTGCGCCTCTGGGAGGTAGAAGGCCTTCTGAACGCCGTTGCCGATCCCCACCCCGAAGATGCCGCCGGAGCCGAGCGCGATCTTCGCCTGGGCGGCCTGGAAGCCGGCGCCTTCGGCCGAGGCCCCGGGGTTGAGGAAGCCGGTCAGGCGGGCCATCCGGTAGGGCTCGACAACCGTCAGCAGCAGCGCCCCGGCGCCGATCGCGAGGGCGATCAGGCCGAGGTCGCGGGGCCGG
This sequence comes from Solirubrobacterales bacterium, assembly GCA_036262475.1. Classification (GTDB taxonomy): domain Bacteria; phylum Actinomycetota; class Thermoleophilia; order Solirubrobacterales; family 70-9; genus VAYN01. The sequence continues at coordinate 4,088 of DATAIY010000156.1, read as the reverse complement.
GCACCGGCGGCGATCAGGGTCGCGCCGACGGCGAAGGCGACGACCATCGTCGTCCCCATGTCGGGCTCGATCATGATCAGCAGGCAGGCCGCACCGACGACCAGGAGGTAGGGCATCATCCCCTTGATCGTGCGCACCATCTTCGGCTTGCGGGCGAGCAGGTCGGCGCCGTAGAGGATCAGCGCCACCTTGGCGATCTCCGAAGGCTGCAGCTGCAGGAAGCTGGGACCGATCCAGCGGCTGGCGCCGTTGACGCTCGAGCCGGCGCCCATCACGGCGACCAGCAGAAACAGGGAACCGGCGAGGATCAGCGGCGTCAGACGCCGCACGAAGACGAGGCGGTTTCGCGCGGTGAGGTGCATGATCACGAGGCCGACGGCGCCGAACATCAACGTCCGCTTCAGGTAGAAGGCGCTGTTCGAGAGACCGCCGTTGTGCAGAACCTGGGTGGTCGAGCTGGCGGAGAAGACCATCACCGCGCCGAGCGCGAGCAGGCACAGGGTCGCGGTCAGCAGCATGTTGTACTCGGTCGAGGGGGCGGCGCGCGTGCGCTTTGCCTTCTTTGCTCTCTTCGTTTTCCTCGCCTTCGACGGCTTCGTGAAGCGCCCGCGGCGGCGGGCAACAGCACTCATCGCAGAGCCGCGACGATCTCGCGGAAGCGCTCGCCCCGCCGCTCGAAGTTCTCGAAGGCGTCGAAGCTGGCGCAGGCCGGGGAGAGCAGGACGACCTCGCCGGAACCGGCGGCGGCCGCCGCCCGGCGGACCGCGTCCTCGAGGTCGGCGCAGCGATGCATCTCCACCCCCGACTCGGCCGCCGGCGCCAGCTCAGTCGCCATCCGCTCGGCGGTATCGCCAATCAGGTAGCAGGCGCGGCAGCGCTCAACGATCGGATCCAGCAGCGGCGCGAACGGCTCGCCCTTCTCGCTGCCGCCGAGGATCGCGTGGACGCCACCGGAGAAGGCGCGCAGGCCGACGATGGCGGAGGCGACGTTGGTCGCCTTGGAGTCGTTGACATAGCGGACGCAGGCGATCTCGGTGACCCCCTCGAGCCTATGGGCGACGCCGGCGAAGCTGCGCAGGCCCTCGCGGACCGCGTCGCGATCGACGCCCATCGAGAGCGCGGCCGCGGCGGCGGCCATCGCGTTGGCGACGTTGTGCTCGCCGAGCAGGCCCAGTTCCTCGACCGCGAGCAGGGGCGTACCGTTGTAGAAAATCGTTCCCTCCGCCACCGTGACCTCGCGGTCGGGGCCGGGGTCGTGGCCGAAGGCGACGCGGCGGGCGCAGCCGCCGAGGTCGACCCCCGACAGCTCGGGCTCCTCGGCGTTGTAGACGGCGACGTCGTCGTTGCCCTGGTTGGCGAAGATCCGCAGCTTCGCCGCCCCGTAGGCGTCGAGATCGCCGTGGCGGTCGAGATGGTCCGGGGCGAGGTTGAGGAAGACGGCGCACTCGGGAGCGAAGTAGCTGGTGTCCTCGAGCTGGAAGCTGGAGCACTCGCAGACCACGGTCGCCTCGGGGTCGATCTCGCCGACTAGCTCCGAGAGCGCCGTGCCGACGTTGCCGGCGACGGCGACCGGCTCACCGGCGCCGCGGTAGATGTGCCCGAGCAGCTCGACCGTGGTCGTCTTGCCATTGGTGCCGGTCACGGCGAGGAAGCGATTCGACAGCGCCCGCCAGGCCAGCTCGAGCTCTCCCACGACCTCGATCCCCCGGTCGAGGGCAGTGGCGATCACCGGCGCCTCCCGGGGAACACCCGGGCTCTTGACGACCGTCCGCGTCCCCTCGAGCTGTGCCAATCCATCCGTATCCAGGAAGACTTCGACGCCAACCTCCCGAAGCCCTGCCGCCTGGTCGGGATGTCCCAGATCGACGGCCCGTACCGTCTCCCCCCGGGAAGCGAGCAACCGAGCCGCCGCCAGCCCCGAGTGAGCCAGTCCCACGACCAGAAACGGCCCCTTCGGCAGCGGCGGGCGAAGCTCCTTGGGCGGCGGCGAACTCATCTAAGACAGGTTCGCCCTCCAGTCCACGGACCCTGTGCCTGGGCCAGGAGGGCCGGGTCCTCCTGGTGCGCTCAGCGTCCTATCGATTGCTGGTACAGCGTGAACCCGATCCCCGAGCAGACCGCAGCGATGATCCAGAAGCGCAGCATGATCTTCGTCTCCGACCAGGCCATCATCTCGAAGTGATGGTGCAGCGGAGCCATCAGCAGGACGCGGCGGCGGAAGGTCTTGAAGGAGAAGACCTGGATCGCCACCGAGAGCGCCTCGATCACGAAAATGCCGCCGATGATGATCAGCAGCACCTCGGTTTGGGTCATTACCGCCAGCGCCCCGATCGCGCCGCCTAACCCGAGCGAGCCGGTGTCCCCCATGAAGATCGAGGCCGGGAAGGCGTTGTACCAGAGGAATCCGATGCAGGCGCCGACCAGACAGGCCGACAGCAGGGCGAGGTTCTGCTGCTCGTTGGCGACGAAGGCGATCGCCGTGTAGGCGAGCAGGACGATCGCGCAGGAGCCGGCGGCAAGGCCGTCGAGGCCGTCGGTGAGGTTGACCCCGTTGGAGGTGCCGGCGATGACGAGGAAGACGAGGACGAAGTAGAGGACGGGGCCGAGGTTGATGCTGCCCTCGCCGATGCGGAAGTAGAGGACGGGCTCGAGGCCGACCTCGTGCCGGGCGACCCACCAGAGCCCGAAGGCGAGAATCAGCTGGCCGAGCAGCTTCCACCGTCCCGAGAGGCCGAGCGAGCGCCGTTTGACGATCTTGATGTAGTCGTCGGCGAAGCCCAGGGCGGCGCAGCCGATGGCGACGCCGAACACGGCCATGCTCTGGGCGTCGCGGTCGGAGAGGACGAGGAACGGGACGCAGATCGAGGCGAAGACGATCAGCCCGCCCATCGTCGGCGTCCCTGCCTTGGTGTGGTGCTCCTGCGGTCCCTCCTCGCGGATGTTCTGACCGAACTCTCGAACCCGGAGGAATTCGATGAATTTCGGCCCGAGGAAGATGCAGATCAGCATCGCCGCCATCCCGGCAATCAGGACTTCACCCATCAGACCAGCTCCGCCAACTGCTCGGCGACGGCCTCGAGGCCAGCCGAGCGCGAGCCCTTAACGAGGAGCGCATCGCCCGGCTGCAGGTGCGCCGCCAGCAGCTCCGCCGCCTCGCCCGGATCGGCGACGAGCTCGTCCGGCCCGTACTCGCGGGCGGGCTCACCGACGCCGATCAGCAGGTCGATCCCGGCAGCGCGGGCGTGGTCGCCGACCGCGCGGTGGTAGCCGGCCGCACCGGGTCCGAGCTCGCCCATTTCGCCCAGCACCGCGACCCTCCGCGGCGCGTCGAAGGTCGCAAGATGGTCGAGCGCCGCGCGCATCGACACCGGGTTGGCGTTGTAACAGTCGTTCACGAGGACGATCCCGTCGCCGAGCTCCAGGCGCTCACCGCGGAAGCTGGAGAATCCTATGCTCGCAGCGCCGTCGGCCATACTCTCCGGCGTCGCTCCCAGCGCCACCCCGGCGGCGATCGCGGCAAGCGCGTTGGTGAGGTTGTGCGCCTCGGTGAAGGGAAAATGGAAGCGTTCGCGGCCCAGCGGAGTCGAGATCAGCGCCTCGGTCACCCCTTCGAAGACCTTCGTCTCGCTCGCCTCGACGTCCCCCTCGGGCCCGAACCGGAGCAGGCGCGGAGCGCGTCCGAGAAACGGCTCCAGCTCGCCGGCCTCGACCGGGACCACGGCGGTTCCGCCCGGGGCCAGGTACTCGAGCACCTCGGCCTTGGCCGCCGCGATCGCCTCGACCGAGCCGAGCAGCTCGACGTGGACCGGGCCGACATTGGTGATCACGGCGACGTCTGGCTCGGCGATCGCGCCGAGCTCGGCGATCTGGCCCGGACCGCGCATCGCCATCTCCAGCACCAGCGTCTCGGTGTCGTCGGGCGCTTCGAGCAGGGTCAGCGGCAGCCCGATCTCGGTGTTGAGGTTCTCGCGATTGGCGTGGACCGGGCCGGGGAGCAGGGAGCGGGCGATGTCCTTGACCGAGGTCTTGCCGACCGAACCGGTGACGCCGAGCACGCGCGCGCCGAGCACCCGCCGCCAGGCGCGCGC
>DATAIY010000155.1:0-2477 GCA_036262475.1 Solirubrobacterales bacterium | reverse complement strand
TCACCAGCTCATCCCCGTATTGAATTCCACGAAAGATGAGGGTCCTCACGGGCGTCGAAGGTTCCGGGAGTCGACTGCCTCGCTCAACGCTCCACAAATCCCCGGAGAGCCGCCGGCGCGGGTTTGGGATCATGTGGGCATCTTCAGCTGGCTCAAACAACTCGGTGGCCGTGACATGGCCATCGACCTCGGAACGGCGAACACCCTCGTCTATGTACGCGGGCGCGGAATTGTGCTCTCAGAGCCCTCCGTCGTCGCGATCGACTCTCGCGACGGTCACGTCCACGCCGTCGGTGCTGAAGCGAAGCGGATGCTCGGCCGCACGCCCGGCACGATCACGGCGATTCGCCCGCTGAAGGACGGTGTGATCGCCGACTTCGACGTCACCGAGCAGATGCTTCGTCATTTCATCCAGTCGGTTCGCTCCAACCGCTTTTCCCACCCCCGAGTGGTGATCTGCGTGCCCTCGGGCGTCACCGGAGTCGAGAAGCGGGCGGTCGAGGAGGCCTGCCTTTCGGCCGGCGCCCGCAAGGCCTACCTGATCGAGGAGCCGATGGCGGCGGCGATCGGCGCCGGCCTGCCGGTCGCCGAGCCGACCGGCTCGATGATCGTCGACATCGGCGGCGGCACCACCGAGGTGGCGGTGATCTCGCTCGGCGGCATCGTTGTCTCGCAGTCGATCCGGATCGGTGGCGACGAGCTCGACGAAGCAATTGTCAGCCACTGCAAACGGGTCTACAAACTGGCGATCGGGACTCAGACCGCGGAGCAGGTGAAGCTGGAAGCCGGATCGGCGTCGAAGCTGCCGGAGGAGGTGAGCACAGAGGTCCGCGGCCGCGACCTGATCGCCGGCCTGCCGAAGACCGTCACGCTCGGCTCTGAGGAGATCCGCGAAGCGCTCGACGAACCGCTCGGGCACATCGTAGATGCGGTCAAGGAGACTCTCGACCTCACGCCGCCGGAGCTGGCGGGCGACATTATGGACCGCGGCATCACCCTCGCCGGTGGGGGCGCACTCTTGCAAGGGCTCGAGCAGCGCCTACGCGACGAGTGCCAGATGCCCTGTCAACTGGCCGAGTCGCCGCTGACCTGTGTGGCGGTCGGCTCGGGCCTCTCGCTCGAGGAGTTCGAGACGATCCGCCGCGCCAATACTAAGAACTCGGGCGCGCGACATCGTGCTTAGAGCCTATCTCGATAGGAATCAGCCGACCCACGGCGAATCATTGAACCATCCGCTCTGAACGCGACCCTGGGGAGGTCACCATGGGCCTGGTCAACCGCGACGATGGCTGGCGTGTTCCGGACTGGCTTTGGGAGCGGATGGAGCCGCTCCTGCCGGCACGGCCAAAGCACCCGCTGGGCTGCCACAACCCCCGGGTGCCCGATCGAGAGGCGATGCAGGTACCCCGGCGCGGTGTACCCGATCCGATCACCACCAAGATCCTTGACGCAGCTAGCAACACTTCCGTTCCGACTTCCCCCGCCCAAACGCTCAGGAGGTCGCTGACTACTATCGCGCGCGGAAAATGGCCGCGGTCATCTTCTGCGTGGATAGCGAAGCCAATACCGGCGAGGTCCCCGTCTCAAAACGATGAGGTCCTCGAGGTCGCCGAGGCCAACCGGGACGTTTTGATCCCCTTCGTCAGCGTCGATCCCCATCGCGGGAAACGCGCCGTAGGTGAGGCTGAGCGGCTGATCGCGTAGTTCTCTGCCAGCGAGCGGGCCGCGGACTCCGAGGAGCACATATACGCGAGACGCGCCAGCTGCAGGCGGGAATTGTAACCGCCCGGGTCCTCCGGCTCTGTGTGCGGCATCGTCGTCTCCAGTAGGAGAAATCCTGGGCGCGCCAGACCCTGCGAAAGGAATCGAAGAGCGCTTCGCCCCCCCTCAGAAAAGGCGAGAATCGCCTCACCGAGGACGCGGACATCCCAGACGGCCAGGTTGAGCCCCTTGGCGCCGGTCGGAGGCACGATGTGGGCGGCGTCACCCGCAAGGAAGAGGCGTCCGTGGCGCATCGGCCAGGCCACGAAGCTGCGCACGGCGTGATCCCCTTCTCCAGGATCGGGCCTCGGTCAGCGACCATCCCTCCTGGGCGAGGCGGAGGTGCAACTCGTCCCAGATCCGCCGCTCGGGCCAGTCCTCGACCCGCTCGTCGGGATCCACCTGTAGAGAGAGGCTTACGGGGTGAGCGCATGCTGTGGAGAGCAAAGCCGCGCTCGCTGTGGCAGTAGATCAGCTCATCGCAGGATGGAGGGGCGTCGGCGAAGATCCCCAGCCAGGCGCAGGGGTAGGAACATTTCGGCACTCCGCAGAAGCGCGCTGGGCATCTCGGCCCGTCCGAGTCCATGAAACCCATCGCAGGCGGCGATCAACTCCTATTCGATCTCGAGCTCTCCGGCATCGGCGTGGGCGCGGACCCGCGGTCGCTCTCCGTCGATATCGCCCAGAGCCCCCGCCTCGGTCTCGAATAGGAGTGA
>DATAIY010000154.1:0-5131 GCA_036262475.1 Solirubrobacterales bacterium | reverse complement strand
CCCTCCAGAAGACAGTTCGCCGCCGGCCGTTGCGGCGGAGCCTGAGCCGCAGGAGTCGAGCGATCTAGAGCCCGCTGAGGAGGAGGAGGAGGCGCAACACCCACCAGAGCCACCGGCGCCAGCGGCCGATTCCGAGATGGACCTGGAGAAGCTGCAGCGGGTTTGGCCGACGGTATTGGATCAGCTGGCGACGACGGCTCCGGCGCTCGCGGCGTTCTTCGAGGAGGCCCGGGTGGTCGGATTCGAGGCCGCCGGGAAAGTGGTCGAGATCAGCTTTCCCGCCGCCGCGACTTTCAACAAACGCAAGGCCGAGGTGCCCGAGCAGCGGGAGCGGGTGGCGGAGGCGCTGCAGACCGTCACCGGTCAGAGCCTGAAGCCGACCTACGTCCTGCTCGGCGGCGAGGGTGCGGCGCCGGAGGAGGCGCTCGCCGCCCCCCGGGATGATGGAGTTGACGAGGAAGAGCTGCTGGAGCGGCTGAAGAGCGAGTTCGACGCGGAGGAGGTCAGTTAGGTGGCTCGAGGAGGCGGTCCCGGGGGCTTTGACGTGAACGCCCTGATGAAACAGGCGCAGCAGATGCAGACCGAGATGCTGGCGGCGCAGGAGAAGCTCAAAGACGAGGTGGTCGAGGCCAGCGCCGGCGGCGGCATGGTCAAGGTGAAGATGGGCGGCGACCTGACCCTGCGCGAGATCTCGATCGACCCCGAGGCGATCGACCCGGAGGAGGCCGAGCTGCTGGCCGAGATGGTCCAGGCCGCGGTCAACGAGGGCCTGCGCGCCGCCCAGGAGCTGGCCAGCTCGAAAATGGGCGGGATCACCGGCGGCCTCGGCGGCGGCCTGGGGGCCCTCGGGGGTTGAGCACCGAGGGTCCGGCACCGCTCGCGCGCCTCGTCGCCGAGCTCTCGCGGCTGCCGGGGATCGGTCAGCGGACGGCCCAGCGGCTGGCCTTCCACCTGCTTCGGGCGCCGGACGAAGAGGCGTTCGCGCTCGGCGACGCGATCCGCGAAGTCAAGGAGAAGGTCGGCCTCTGCGAGGAGTGCTTCAATCTCGCCGAGGGCCCGCTCTGCCGGATCTGCGCCGACCCGAACCGGGACCGGACGACGATCTGCGTGGTCGAGGAGCCGGCCGACGTGATCCCGTTCGAGCGCACCCACGAATACCGCGGCCTCTACCACGTGCTCGGCGGAGCGCTCTCGCCGATCGACGGCGTCGACGCCGAGGACCTGAAGATCGCCGAGCTGCTGACCCGGGTCGGGCGGGGCGGTATCAGCGAGGTCGTGCTCGCGACCAACCCGACGACCACCGGCGAGGCGACCGCCCTGCACATCGCCGAGCGCCTGCGCGGCCAGGTCGCCGTCACCCGCCTCGCCAGCGGCCTGCCGGTCGGCGCCGACCTCGAGCACGCCGACGAGGTGACGCTGGGGAAGGCCCTGGCGGGGCGTCGCAGCATCGAATAGCCGCAAAGTGGATGTCTGTTCGGGACGACCGTCGCGCCGCAAATAGCGACTTTTCGCAAATCCTGCGTCCGCCTCTTTCGCCAAGGTCACGGCGTGGCAGGGCAGTCGCACTTAGGCGGGAATTGGGGAGAAGTCTCCCCCGCGCGCCGTCTGGCGCTGGAGGTGGCCACACAGCACGCGTCGTTGCTGGCCAAACTGCGCGGTGAGCTCGACCCCGAAGACGGCGACGGGTTCGCCGAGGCTGCCCAGCGTCTCGCGGCGGAGTTCGGTCCGATCACCGCGACCGCGGTCGACGCCGCTTTCCGGCAGGCCGTCGCCGCCGAGGCGCCGGAAGAGTCGGCGGCGGAGCCACACGAACCCCACGAAGAGCTTCCCAGCCTCTACCGACCAGGGCACATGCGCCGCCGGCTCGATCAGTTGGTCGAGACCAACCGGCGCTACGGGCATCCGTTCGGGCTGGCCGTCTTCGACGCCTCCGGCCCGGGGACGCGGAACGGCGATGTCGGGGGCGGGAGCGAGACCGTGCTGGCGATCGTTGGCGCGGCGCTGCGCGACAGCATCCGCATCGTCGACGAAGCCTTCCGCCTCGAGGAGGACGCGATCTGCGTGCTGGCGCCGAACCTGCGCACGGTCGAAGGGATGCAGATGGCGGAGCGGCTGCTCGGCCAGCTCGAGGAACTGGAGCTGGCGGGGGGTCTGCGGATCGCCGTTGCGGCCGGGGTCGTCGCCTGCCCGGACCACGGCGCCGACGCCGATGGGCTGCTCCACAAGGCCGATTCGGCGCTCTGGCGAGCCCGCGCCGTCGGCCAACCGGTGGGTGTGGGCGCTCTCGAGTCCGTGCAAGATCGCTGACAGATTTCGGAAATCTGTCCATAACCGATGTAAACCCGGAAATCCGGTGGGAGAATGACGCCCACGCGGCGAAAGACCTTTCGCAACGCGACCTTTGACGAGATGCCCGGAATCCGAACCAACGCAGCTGCCGAAGTGCTCGGCGTCAGCCCCAACACGCTTCGCAGTTGGGAGCGTCGCTATGGCTACCCGGTCCCGAAGCGGACCGTGGGCAACCATCGCAACTACGAGTTGGTGGAGCTGCAGACCCTGCGCGACGCCCTCGCCGACACCGGCAACATCTCCTCGGCGATCGAGTTGGCGCGCCAGCGCCAGTCGGCGCCCGCCAACGGCGGCAGCCTGATCGCCGCCTTCGAGAGCTTCGACGAGGGAGCCGCCGACCGCGCGATCGAGGAAAGCCTCGCCCTGCGGCCACTGGAGCGCACGGTCGAGGAGATGCTGCTGCCGGCGATCGACGAGCTGGCCGCCGACCCCAACCGCGAGGCCGAGTTGGAGTTCGCCTCGCGCTGGGCCACCGGCTGGCTCCATGGCGCCCGCCGTCTCGCCTCCGCCGCCTCGCGCCCGGCGGGAATCCTGCTTCTGGACTCGAGCCGCGGCCAGGACGCCGAGGAGGTTCACGCCCAGGCGCTGGACCTCGCTCTGCGCCGCGCCGGCTTCCGCGTCCTGGTCCTCTCGAACGAGCTCGGCGACGAGCGACTCGAGCGCGCCCTCGGCGCCCTCGACCCGACCGCGATCGTCCTCTGCGGCCCCGGCGCCGACACTCAGGGCGCGGTCAAGCTGGTCCGCAAGATCCGCGAGCTCGGTTTCGACGCGCCGCTCTTCGGTTTCCGCGCCACCGGCTTGATCGGCGACGCCGTCCCTTCCGCCGGCCAGAGCCCGAGCCAGGTCACCGGCATGCTCAACGCGGACCTGCGCCGCCGCGCCGCCCAGGCCTTCGCCTAGCTCGAACGGCCAGCGCCAACCGACCTCTCGGCGCTGGGGGCCGCCTCAGCCCGCGAGGGCCAGCTCGTCGTCGGTCCGGGTGGGTCTCGGCGTCTTGCTCGGCAGGAGCATCGACAGCGCGGCAGCCGCCAGCACGCAGACGGCAGACGCCCAGAGGCAGGCAACCAGCCCGTCCCACTGGTAGAGCAGCCCCGACAGCACCGTGCCGGCGAGCCGGCCGCCTGCATTCGCCATGTAATAGAAGCCGACGTTCATCGCCGCGCGGTCGTTGTCGGCGTAGGCGAGGATCAGGTAGGAGTGGACCGCGGAGTTCATCGCGAACACCACCCCGAAGGCGATCAGCCCGACGACGATCACGAGGGTCGGATCGACGTGGACGCTCAGGCCGACGGCGATCGCGGCGGGGAACGCCGCCAGCACGAAGGCAAGCCAGGTCGCGGTCCTGCCATCGGGCTCGACGCCTCCCTCCGCGCCGCGCCGGCGAACGAAGCCGGGGGCCGCCGCCTGCACGATCCCGTAGCCGATCACCCAGATCGCCAGGAAGCCGCCGGTCTGCGAAAAGTTCCAACCGAGGACGGTCTCGAGATAGACGGGAAGGCCGACCACGAACCAGACGTCACGCGAGGCGAAGAGGAAGATGCGGGCGGCGGCGAGGACGTTGACCGCCCGGTTGTTGGAGAACATGTGCTTGAACCTGGCCTTCGAGTCTGGACGGCCGAGGTGCCCGTGCATGAGCCGCGCGGTGATCAGGAGGGCGGTCAGGACCACCCCGGCGAGGATCAGCATCGAGGTCTGGAATCCGGCCAGCGTCAGCATCAGCCCGCCGAGGAAGAAGCCGACTCCCTTGAGCGCGTTCTTGGAGCCGGTCAGGATCGCGACCCAGCGGTAGAGAGAGGATTCGTCGCCCGCCGGCACGACGAGCTTCACCGCGCTCTTGGAGCTCATCTTGGTCAGGTCCTTGGCGATCCCCGAGATCGCCTGCGATGCCATCACGTAGGGAACGACCAACCACGCCTGCGGCGCGAAGCCGAGCATGGCGAGCGCGAGGACCTGCGTGCCGAGACCCATGAAGAGCGTCGTCCTCAGTCCGAAACGCGCGGCGAGCCAACCGCCGACGAGGTTGGTGACGATGCCGAAGATCTCGTAGAAGATGAACAGCGAGGCGATCGTGAACGGGGAGTAGCCCAGTTCGTAGAAGTAGAAGAGCACCAGCATCCGGGTAGCCCCGTCGGCGAGCGTCTCGATCCAGTAGGCGCCGGTGACCAGGGCGTAGTTGCGCAGATCCCCGTGGCGGTTGGCCGGGATGGCCTTAGCGGAAGCCATTGCCGTCCATTTCAGCTCCCGCCGGGGGAGGCAACCCTGCGGGCCAACTCGACCAGTCGGTTGGCGTAGCCCCACTCGTTGTCGTACCAGGCGAGGATCTTGACCTGCGTCTCATCGACGACCATGGTCGAGGGGGCGTCGACGACACCTGAGCGGGGATCGTCGCGATAGTCGACCGAGACGAGCGGCCGCTCCTCATAGCCGAGGATCCCGGCCAGTGGCCCGAGGGCCGCGGCCTGAAGCAGGCCGTTGACCTCCTCGACGTCGGTCGGGCGGTCGACCTCGAAGACGCAGTCCGTGAGTGAGGCGTTGAGCATCGGGACGCGCACCGCGAGGCCGTTCAAGCGCCCCTGCAGCTCGGGGAATATCAGCCCGATTGCGGTCGCTGAGCCGGTGGTCGTCGGAATCAGCGAGAGGCTCGCCGCGCGGGCCCGTCGCAGATCGTTGTTGGGGGCGTCGACGATGGTCTGGGTGTTGGTGAGGTCGTGAAGCGTCGTGATCGACCCGTGGCGAATTCCGATCCCCTCGTGGATGACCTTCACCACGGGCGCCAGGCAGT
>DATAIY010000153.1:0-4569 GCA_036262475.1 Solirubrobacterales bacterium | reverse complement strand
GCGAATGTGCCGTCACCGGCAAGGGCAGCGAAATCCCCGCCAACTACTTCCCCTGGCTGCAGGAGGCGGCGGCGAAATACAAGCTCGGCCCCCGCGGCGTCTCGATCGTCGCGGCGATCCACTACGTCGAGTCCGACTGGGGCCGCTCGCCGCTCCCGGGCGTGGCGCCTGGGACGAGGAACTCAGCCGGCGCCGAGGGACCCGGCCAGTTCCTCGTTTCCAGCTGGGCCGCCTACGGAGTCGACGCCAATGGCGACGGCCAAAAGGACCCCTACAGCGTCCCCGACTCAGTCTTCGCCACCGCCAACCTGCTCCACGCCGATGGCGCCCCAGGCGACTGGCGAACCGCGATCTTCGACTACAACCATGCCGACTGGTACGTCGAAGAGGTCCTCGAAAGAGCGGCCAGCCTCGACCTCAAGGCGCTCTGCACCCCCTCGACCTCAGTCCAGCTTGGTCCGCTCCCCAGCGAACGCCTCGCCCGCATCGAATACGTCGCCCGCTGGATCGAATCCCGCCATATCCACTACTGCTGGGGCGGGGGACACGCCGCTCAGTCCGGCCCCTCCAACGGGACCTATTGCTGGAGCGCCGCCGATCTGCAGGTCATCGGGGCACCCGAAAAGGGGCTGGACTGTTCCGGTGCCGTCCGCTGGCTCCTCGTACTCTCGGGCTATCCCGACCCCGGCGGTCTGGTCTCCAACGAACTCGGCGCCCATTACCCCTCGGGCCCCGGTCGCGCGGTGACGATCTGGTCCAACGTCGACCACGTCTTCCTCGAAATCAACGGCCGCGACTGGGGCACCTCCGACTCCAACTTCGCCCACGGCCCCGGCTTCGGAGCGCAGTCGACGGCGGGCTTCGCGCCGAGCCATCCGCCGGGGCTTTGAACCGCTTTTGCATGCATCCAGGTGTATTTGATGTGTATGCGGACCAACATCGAGATCGATGACGAAGTGATGAGCGAGGCACAGCACCTGATCGGTGCGCGGACCAAGCGCGAAACGGTGGATACGGCGCCACGCGAGCCGGTCGCTGGGCATCGCTGCATCGGCGTGTTTCACCTGCGCGGCAGGGTGCGCTGGGAGGGCGACCTCGGCGAGAGCCGCAGCGGGCGCTGAGTCGATGATCGCCGTCGATACCAGCGTCTGGGTCGACGTCCTCAACGACAACGACACTCCTCAGGCCGAGCGTTGCGCCCAGCTGATCGAGGCGGGTGAGCCGGTGGCGCTCACCGACGTCGTCTTCACGGAGATCCTTCAGGACCTGGGCTCTGAGCGGGAGGCGCGCCTGGTTGAGCGCCACCTGCGCGCCTTTCCGATCCTTCGCCCCGACGGCCCTGGACTTCGCCCGCGCGGCCGAGCTCTACCGCGCCGCGCGGCGGGCACGAGTGAGGATCGGCAAGACGCTCGATTGCCTGATCGCGGCCCCCTGTGTGCGCACCGGGGCGCCGCTGCCGCCGCCGACGCTGACTTCGATCGCCTCGCCAGCTGCACTTCGCCGCGGCTCTACCCGCCGAGTTGACGGGCGAGATCGTCGGTTCCTTTCACCGCTCTCCATCCGTGATGCGCTAGCATGATGCGCATGACCCGCACCACAGTTGATGTAGACGATCGCGCGCTCGCGGCTGCCCGGCGTGAGCTGGGCACCAAGGGCCTCAGCGACACCGTCAACGCCGCTTTGCGCGACACCGCACGCCGACGGGCGCTGAGGGACTTCGACGTCGTGCGCGATGTCGATGGCACTCCGGCGGAGGTCGCGGCGGGGCGGGAGCGCTCCTGAGCGCCTCGGCGGCTCCGCCACCGGTCGAGCTCCACGCTCCGGCGCTGTTTGACACCGGCGCCTGGACTTGGGCCCGCGACCGCCGCTTTCCACACCTCGCGGAGTGGTTCAACCGCCAGGTCGTGGCCGGCCGGGTGCTCGTCTGCGACCTGGTCGTGCTGGAGCTGACGCGACTTGCGCCGAACGAGCCTCGGGCCCGCGAGGTCGCCGAGCGCCTCGCGGCGTTCGAGTCGATCCCGATGCGATCCGATCTCTGGGACCGCGCGCGCGAGACGCAGCTACTGCTGGCCCCCGGCGGCGGGCACCGCCGGGTCCCGCCCGCCGACCTCCTCCTCGCTGCGGCAGCGGAGAAGGAGGGTGTGGCGCTCGTCCACTACGACCGGGACTACGAGCGGATCGGAGCCGTCACCGACCTACGGCAGGAGTGGCTGGTGACGGATGGCGCCCTGGCATGAGGCGACCTCAGCGCGCCAGCGCGCGCAGCGCCGCCCCCTCGCAGATGCAGCGGTTGACCTTGGTCTGGCATCAATTGTTTGGCCCAATTTCAATTGGGTCCGCTTGAACAGGCGGAAAACAAATCGGGGCGGCGATAGGTCCCGCGCAATTGTTTGGTCCCATCTCGGTAGAACCTACGGAATAGGCGCGTCGACGGCGAGAGGTTCGGCCTGTCATCTGCGCGGCGCGCCTCACGAACCCGAACAGATAGTTCATGATTCCTCACATGTTCGTCGGGTGCCCTTGCAAGGCGGTCGGCGAGTCGCAAGGATCATCGCCCTGATGACGGACGCAGATGCCGAAAAGGACTCGAGTGCAGCCTCCGGCGGCGAAGAGTTCCCGAGCTTTTCGGTTCTGCTCAAGCAGTTCAGCCAGCTTTGAGGAGATCCCGCACGAGCGGTTGATGGCGGCAGTCGAGGAGACGATCGTCGACCGCAAGCTCCTGCGCGCGGTGCTGCGCGCCGGGGTCATGCACGAGGGAGCGGTCTCAGGCGCAGCGACGCCGGAACGCCCCAGGGCGGAGTCATATCTCCGCTGCTGGCCAACGTCTACCTGCACCGGCTCGACCGGCGCTGGCCGACCTGGGGCTTCGGCCCAAGCAGGCCAAGACGCGGATAGTGCACCTACGTGAGGGCGGCCCGGGCTTTGACTTCCTGGGCTTCCACCACCGTTGGGTGCGCGGCCGCACCGCTGGCTGAGCGAGAAGTGCCGAGTTCGCCACCCAATCACCTCCTCCGCTTCGGGTCGGCCATCAAGGGCAGAAACGTCGAAGCGGGGTGGAGCTGTTGAACATCCAGGTCCTCGACCTGTCGTCACGGCCGGTTTCGTCAGGCTCGACAGGTCCGCGCGTTTAGTCTGGAATCGCTCCAGGGCCTGAGCGGCCGCTCACCCCCTCACCCCGCCGACCGTCTTCCACGGCTCGCTTTCGAACCAGTTGGTCTTTGACGTCGCGCAGGCCGGCGGGGTGCGCTGCCATGCGCTGGCCGAGGTGTTGCTTACTCCCTCTCGGCTGGGGCGCTGAATGGGTCGACCAAACTGACAGCGGTTCTGGCGAAATCGTCGCTGCTGCGGGTAGCGACGGTAAGGCCCGTCACCTTCGCCGTCGCGGCAAGCAGGCCGTCGACGACCGGAAGGGTATCGGGCACGTTCATCCTCCCCCACTCCTCGGCAATCGAGCGATCGATCGGCAAGACGCGGTCTCGGTGTGCTTCGGAGACCCGCCCCAGCCAGCTCTCCAGCGCAGCTCCCCCCTCGGGGTCCCGACGCCGGATGCTCTCAATTCCCCGGCGAATCTCGCCGAGCGTGAGCACGCTGAGATAAACCTCCTCGTCGGCGAGCTCCGCGAACCAGGAGGCGACTCCGGGATCAGCGCGCTCGCCCTTGCGCAGCTCGGAGATGACATTGGTGTCGATCAGGTATGGCACGGGCCGGGCGCTCAGAGCTCGACCGCACGACCACGGTCATGCGGTCGCTCGAAGTCCCGATCCTCGCCGACATCGGGGATCTCGAGCAGAAGCTCCTTCAGAGAACTTGGCGGCCCGGGATGCCTCAACGCCCCACGAAGGATCTCGCGGTGCTCCTCCTCCGCCGAGCGACCATGACGAGCGGCGCGGAGCTTTAGCTCGCGGGCGAGGTCGGGCTCTATGTCACGGACTAGGAGCTGGGCCATTGAAGAATGATAGCAATGATAGCGGTCCCGATTGCTTGGACTACCCGCTGAGACTCCCGCCGACCCTGTGGGGTGCGCAAACCCGATCGCGGCCGAGGAGGCGCTCGTCTCCGGCTGGTGACCGTCGGGCCTCGGCGAAGAAGCTGCGGCGCCTTTGCTCGCTCTGCGTCTGGTGACCGAAATGGCGAGGCTGGCCTCTGCTACGAACGCATGGAGCTTGAATTCGGCCCTTACCCCAGGATGGTGGCGCAGCCACCTCGACGTCGGCTTCGAGTCAGATCAAGCTGCGGCGCTGTACTCGTGGATCAGTCCGCCGAGCCGGTCGCGCCTATTCACAGTGGAGGCTGAGGGCGTCCCCGGCAAGGGCGTGACGTGGGCCCGATCTGGCGCCGCAGGGCCCAAAGCTCGATGCGGTCGCTGCCCGTTGTAGTGATCGGCAAAGACTCGTCACATCTCCTTCAAGCGGGACGGGATTTCTGGCCGGGAGCACTAAGGAGATCAAGGAGGGATAGGCGTCGGCTTTGTCACCACGCGCGTGTACCACGCACGTGTGTTAGGAGGACTTCAGAAGCCTGCGCCAGATGCCGATCACTGCCGCTATGGCCGACCAGCCGGATATTGAG
>DATAIY010000152.1:0-2454 GCA_036262475.1 Solirubrobacterales bacterium | reverse complement strand
GTTACCCTCAGCGCGGTGCCAACCCGCCTCCCATCGCCACACCTGTTCAACGCCTCGGGCCTGGCGCAACGGCTCCAGGCCTCGCCGCTGTTCGCGATCGGCCCCGCGGAACCCGGGCCGGCGCTGCTCTACGGCACGGCGGGGGGTCTGACCCAGGCGGCCTGGTCGCTGCTGGTCTGGCTCGTCGCCGATCGCGCCGCCAGGGGGGAGGAGGGTGGCTGGAGCACGAGCGCCGCCGTGTTGGCGCTGAGATCAAACCTGACCCTGCGCTCGAGCAGCGCTCGCCACGCGATCCGCTTCGGTCTCTCCCTCGCCGCCGGCGTCGCGCTGTACCGGGTCCTGGGGATGCGAGAGCACGGGTTCTGGATTCCGCTGACGATCCTCTTCGTGATGCGGCCCGAGCGCGACGAGACCTACCACCGCCTCGTCTTGAGGGCGCTGGGCACCTTCCTCGGCCTCGTCGTCGCGACCGCGGTCGCCGAGGCCTGCGGCGGCGAGGACCTGGTGATCGGAATCGTGCTGACGATCGCCGCGGCGCTGAGCTTCGGTCTGCTCACGGTCCAGTACGCGCTCTTCACCGCCGCGATCACGACCTATGTCGTCCTGCTCACCGACACCCTCGGCGAGGCGGCGTTCCATGCCGCGGGGCAGCGAGCCAGCGGCACCGCGTTGGGGATCCTGATCGCTGCCGCCGCCTTCGCGATCTGGCCGAATCCGGGAGAAGGAAGCGGCAGGTGGGAAAAGCGCCGTCTGGCCCCGCCGGCGGCGGTGGCCCGGTAGATTTGGCCAGTCAGCCAAATCGCCGCGGCCCCGCGGCAGACAACAGGAGCCAGACTTTGAGCAAGCGGACGTTCGTAATCGGGGTTGGGATGACCAAGTTCGAGAAGCCTGGGGCCAAGGAGGGCGACTACCCGGACTGGGCCAAGGAGGCCGGAGAGAAGGCGCTCTCTGACGCTGGTATCCCGTACGACGACATCGAGCAGGCCTACGCCGGCTACTGCTACGGCGACTCGACCTACGGCCAGAGGGCGCTCTACGGGCTCGGCCTGACCGGAATCCCGATCATCAACGTCAACAACAACTGCTCGACCGGCTCCTCGGCGCTGTTCATGGCCCGCCAGGCGGTCAAGGGGGGTCTCGTCGACTGCGCGATGGCGATCGGCTTCGAGAAGATGGAGCGAGGCAGCCTCGGGATGAAGTACACCGACCGCACCAATGCGCTCGATAAGCACATCACCCGCATGGTCGAGCTCCGCGAGCCCGAGGCCTCGCCGTTCGCGCCGCAGATGTTCGGCAACGCCGCCCGCGACCACATGGCCAAATACGGCTCCACGCCCGACCACTACGCCTGGATCGGGTGGAAGAACCACAAGCACTCGGTCAACAACCCATACGCCCAGTTCCAGGACGAGTACTCGCTCGAGGACATCAAGGCGGCGAAGATGATCCACGACCCGCTGACCAAGCTGCAGTGCTCGCCGACCTCAGACGGCGCCGCCTGCGCGATCGTCGCCTCCGAGCGCTACGTCGACGAGCACGGCCTCTGGGACCAGGCGGTCGAGATCGTCGGCCAGGCGATGGTCACCGACCTCAGCTCCACCTTCGACGAGGGCGCCGACTGCATGACGATCGTCGGCTCCGACATGTCGGCGACGGCGGCCCGGATCGCCTACGAGGAAGCCGAAGTCGCAGCAGAGGAGGTCGACGTCTGCGAGCTCCACGATTGCTTCAGCGCCAACGAGCTCATCACCTACGAAGCGCTCGGTTTCGCGGCTGAGGGCGAGGCGCACAAGCTGGTCGAGGCGGAAGCGACGACCTTCGGCGGCCAGGTCGTGGTCAATCCTTCCGGCGGGCTGATCTCCAAGGGCCACCCGTTGGGCGCGACCGGACTGGCGCAGTGCTCGGAACTGACCTGGCAGCTGCGGGGAACCGCGGACAAGCGCCAGGTCGAGGGCGCGAAGGTCGCGCTCCAACACAACATCGGCCTCGGCGGAGCTGCCGTGGTTACCGTATACAAGCCGGCGAGCTGAGGCCCGCCGCAACGAGGAGGAGAACGAGATGGCAAAGCAGCGGCGTTCAATGAGCGGCAAGGTTGTGGCGATCACCGGCGGGGCCCGCGGGATCGGCAAGGCGACCGCGACGGCGCTGGTCGGCAAGGGCTGCCTGGTCGCCATCGGGGACCTCGACCTGAAGCTGGCCGAAGAGACCGCGGCGGGGCTTGGCGGCGGCACCTTCGCGCTGGCGCTCGATGTCACCGATCGCTCGTCCTTCGAGAGCTTCCTCGCCGAGACCGAGCGACAGCTGGGCCCGGCCGACGCCGTCATCAACAACGCCGGGATCATGCCGGTGACGCCATTCGTCGACGAGGGCGAGGACTCGATCCGCCGCCAGGTCGACATCAACCTCTACGGCGTCATCACCGGCACCCAGCTGGCGATCGCGCGGATGAGGCCC
>DATAIY010000151.1:0-5191 GCA_036262475.1 Solirubrobacterales bacterium | reverse complement strand
CACGAGCACCCGCTTCTGCGCCGCGCCAACCTCGCGGCCGATCCGGTTGAGCAGTTCGATCGCTGGTACCAGCCGGCCGAGCGCGAAGTGCCGCTGGCGCAGGCGATGACTCTGGCTACGGTCGGGCCCGACGGCGCCCCCGACGCGCGAATGGTCCTGCTCACGGGACACGGTCCCGACGGCTTTTGTTTCTTCACCAACTACGAGAGCGCCAAGGCGGCTCAGATCGCCGCCGACTCACGTGCGGCCCTGGTCATCTACTGACGCGAGCAGGACCGCCAGGTCCGCGTCCGCGGTTCCCTCGAGCGGCTGCCGGCCGCGGACTCCGACGCCTACTTCGCGACCAGGCCCCGCGAGAGCCGCCTCGGTGCCTGGGCCTCGCCCCAGAGCCGACCGCTGCCCGGGCGAGAGGAGAGGCTGGGAGAGATCGAGGAGCACTGGGAAATCCTCGATTGAGCCTGCCCCCCGCGATGCTCCAAACGCCTCGAAAACCCTGGTCTCCTAGATATGAGCGCTTGGTGCCGACGGTGCGAGTGGTAGCTGAGACGTCCGTACACCCGACTGCGTCTTGGGAGCCGCCCACGACTTCTCCGAGCGCCGGGAGCGGATCTGGCCCGCCGTTTCCACCAAGCGTTTGGCGCTTGAGCTAGGTGGAGCACCATCCGACATCCGCAACCTTTGGCCAGAGTCCCACTACAGCCCGTCTTTCTCCTATCGCAAGGACGGCCTTGAGAACTCGCTCAACGCCAAGATCTGCAACGGGATGATTTCGCTGGCGATGGCCCAGCGCCGGATCGTGAACTGGACCAAGTTCGTCTCGACCAGCGGTGCTGGGAATCCGACACCCCCGCCCAGCGGCAACTGCGATCCGGCCTACCCGACGGTCTGCATCCCGCCGCCGCCACCGGACCTCGATTGCAGCGACATTCCCTTTCGCAACTTCAAGGTGCTGGCGCCTGACCCTCACCATTTCGACCCCGATGGCAACGGGGTTGGTTGCGAGACCTAAGGATTCACAGGCCCCTTTCCTCGATGTCCGCCGTCTCCATTTCCGGGGTTAGCTGGATCGGCGCCTGGATCCTCGCGGCCTAAGGAAACCCCATATCGGACACACGATGCATATATACTGGACACATGACGGAGCTAGCGCTACTAGCGGAGCAAGTCGGCGCGAGCGAGCGGACACTGCGGCGTGCGGTAAACGAAGGAACCCTGAGAGCTGAGCGGTCAACGCCCCGGCAATTGAACATCTCACTTGCGGAGAAGCAGTACGTTCGCCGCTCATGGCCGCTGCTCGCGAAGCTGCGGGCGGCACTTCGCACCGAGCAGAACGTGCGTTTCGCGCTGCTCTTCGGCTCGGCGGCGCGCGGCGAGGACAGGGCGACCAGCGACGTGGACGTGCTGGTTGAGATGCGCAACTCCTCCCTTATGCGTGTCGCTGACCTCGGCGCAAAGCTCGAAGCGCTGCTCGGTAGCCACGTCGACGTCGTTACGCGTGAGGATGCCGAGAGCCACCCGCACCTGCTCGCCGATGCGGCCAGGCAAGGGCGGGTGCTGGTCGATCGCGAAGGGCGCTGGCCCAAACTCCGCGCCGAAGCCGGCGCCCTTGAGCGGCGGGCGCGCCGCCGGGACCGCCGCCGAACTGGTGCGGCTCTGGCTGGAATCGACCGCATGCTGGCGGACTGATGGCGGACGAGTCGGCCCGCAAAGCGGACCAGGCCCGCTGGCGGCGCGAGATCGTCGAGCACCTCGCCGACTTCCCCCGCCAGTACGCGGCGCTTGAGTCCTCGATGGCTGCCTTCGGCGCAGACTTCGACCTGGCCCAGTTCAAGAAAGCCTACGAGACGGCAACCGATATGGAGGCCTACAACAGGGCGCAGGCGGTAGAGCGTGCCCTCGGGCGCGTTCAGAACTTTGTCGCCCAGCTAGCGGTCGCCGGCGCCAAGCTCGCGAACCTGGAGCCGGCGCAAGCCGGAGACGAGGGAGAGGCGCGGCGTGCGTTCGCGACGCTGAGGGATGCCGGTGTGATCAACGATGCGCTCTGCAGGCGGCTGAGGCGGGCCCAGAAAGCGCGCGCGATGATCGAGCACAGCTATGTCGAGGTGCCTGCGGGCAACGTGCACCGAGCCGCCGAGCTGATCCGTGCGAGCGCCCGAGAGTTCATCGGCCCCTACCGAGCCTGGGTGGATAAGTACCTGTAGATCCGTGCGAACCCGTGGTGCTCCCAAGGCTTAAATCGCCTTTGACCAGGCCCATGGTGACCTCCCTAGGGTCGCGTTCAGAGCGGAATGGTTCAATGATTCGCCGTGGGTCGGCTGATTCCTACCGAGATGGTGCGTACCGGGCTGACTCCAGCGCGCCGGATGTCGCTCCTTGTTTCAGGCGCTCCGGGCGAATCTCGCCAAGAACGGCAACAGAAGCCGCGATCGCGCCTGTGACGCCCCCGACCTGGCAATAGACCGTGCCATGACGGCTCCATCAGATGGAGCTAATCCGGTACGCACTAAGGACCTAGCCCTATAGGGAGGATTCCCACCCTCTCCCGACGAACTCAGCAACCGATCTACTGATCGGACATAGGAGGTTGGAGATGGGCTTGGTCGACCGCGACGACGGCTGGCGGATGCCGGACTGGCTGTGGGAGAAGATCGAGCCCCTACTGCCGCCGCCGCCCGAGCATCCGCTCAGAACGCACCGCAAGGGCCTGCCAAAGCGTCAGGTGATGGACGCGATTCTGCTTGTGCTGCGCACCGGCATGCAATGGAACGCGCTCGACGTGACCGGAGTCTGCAATTCAAGTACTGCCCACCGGCGCTTCCAGGAGTGGGAGCGGGCCGGCGTCTTCCATGAGATCTGGCGCCAGGGCCTGCTCGACTACGACGATGAGGTCGGCATCGACTGGTCCTGGCTAGCGGCCGATGGAGCGATGACAAAGGCGCCACTCGGCGGGCCCAAGACAGGTCCCAATCCCACAGATAGAGCCAAGGGGGGGCGAAGCGCTCGCTCCTCGTCGAGGCTGCGGGGATCCCGATCGGGCTCGACCACGATGGGGCCAACCGCAACGACCACAAGCTGCTGAAGGGAACGCTCGACTCGATCCCGATCGAGCGCCCCGAACCGACCGGGGTCGACCCCCAGGGCCTCTGCCTCGACAAGGCCGATGACTTCCCCGCCGTCCGCGACCTGCTTGAGGACCGCGAATTCACACCACACGTCCGCACTCGCGGCGAGGAGATCGACCTCAAACAGCGCAACCCCGATTGGCGAGCGCACCGGTGGGTCGTCGAGGCATGTCACTCCTGGCTCAACCGCAACCGGGCGATCCTCGTTCGCTGGTCCAAGAAGGATGAGAACCATCTCGCCTTCTTACAGCTCGCCAGCGGCATGATCGCCTTCAAGCGGGCGCACGCGGCGCGGGTGGCCGCGGGCCTATAGGGCTAGGTCCTTAGGAGCCGGAGCGAGGCTGGACCATGTACGCCACGATCAACGCCAACGGGAAGAAGAACAGGCTGAGGATGAAGAAGCCGAAAAAGCTGTGGCCCTTGCGGTCTGCGACTCGGGCAGGCCAAAAGGCTAGGGCGATCCAGATAACCACAAAAATCAGCCAACTGATGGTTGAGACTGCGAGGACGAGATTCATTTGTCTCCAAGCCACGGTTGGGGAGAACTACCGATAGGCAACCCTACGCCAGATCACGGCGGCGGGGATCGACGCCCTGTGGGCTTGCTGGCAGGCATCTAGCGGCGGGTTTGGCCGGGAAGGGCGCTCCGGGACAGGGAGTAGGGGCGCTGATTGAGGGTACGCGCAGGCGCGGGAACGGGTCCAACGATTCGCTGCCCGACATTCCCCGAAACTTCGCGCCGGTTGCCGTGGCCGAGACGCCGGATGACTCGAATCCCCGCCGCCGCCCGCAGACATCCCGAGAACGCTCTAGGATCAGCGGTCTATGGCTATGGAGCCTGAGAGCACACCTCCCTATGGAGCCTGAGAGCACACCTCCGAGCCCCGACAAGGTGGCCGAGACCACTCCTCCGAGCCCAAAGTCTGGCCATCCGCGCGCGGTCGTCGCCCTGCTGATAGTCGCCACGCTGCTTACCGTGGTCGGAATCTTCTCCATCTGGATCAATCGCCAGGCGCTCAACACCGACAACTGGGTCAACACCAGCACCAAGCTGCTGCAGAACAAGGATATCCAGGGGCAGCTGGCGATCTACCTGTCTGATCAGCTCTTCGCCAACGTCAACGTCGAAGAAGAACTGCAGAAGGCCCTGCCGCCGAAACTGGCGCCGCTCGCCGGCCCTGCTTCGGGAGCTCTGGAGCAGCTGGCGCCGCAGGCCGCCGAAAAGGCGTTGGAAAGGCCGAAGGTTCAGGAACTCTGGGAAAGCGCGAACCGCGCCGCCCATGAAGCCCTGCTGAAAGTCATCAACGGCGGCGGTCCCGCCGTGTCCACCGGCGGCGGTGAAGTGACCTTGAACCTGGGCACGCTGCTTGGGCAAATCGGGGAAAAGCTCGGCGTCGGCGGCAAGATCGCCGAAAAGATCCCACCCGAAGCCGGTCAGATCACCGTGCTCAAGTCGAGCCAGCTATCGACCGTGCAGAGCGTCGCCAAGCTGATCAGGCGCCTGCCGGTAGTGCTGACCCTGCTGGTGATCCTGCTCTACGGGTTCGCGATCTACCTCGCCGGTCCGCGCCGGCGCGAAACCCTGAGGTCGGTCGGCATCTGCTTCCTCATAGCCGGTGTGGTGACCCTGATCCTTCGCGGCTTCGTCGGAAACGAAGTGGTGGACGCGCTGGCAAAGTCGGAGTCAGTCAAGCCGGCGACAGAAGCGGTTTGGAGCATCGGCACCTCCTTGCTGGCCACCGTGGCGACATCCGCTATCGCCATCGGGATCCTGCTCGTGGTCGCGGCCTGGCTGGTCGGGCCCACTCGCTTCGCGGTGCGGTTCCGCCGCGAGGCCGCCCCGTATGTCGAAGAGCATCGGGCTGGCGCCTACGCCGTCGCCGGACTCGTCTTTCTGGCGCTGATCGCCTGGGCGCCGATCCCCGCCCTCGGCACGGCGCTCGGAATCATCCTCTTCGCGGTGCTGTTCGCGCTCGGCACCGAGTTCCTCTGTCGTCAGATACTCCGCGAGTCCTCCGATCGCGGTGCCGCTGAGACCGACGGACAGACGACCGCCGCCGAGACGTAGG
>DATAIY010000150.1:0-5840 GCA_036262475.1 Solirubrobacterales bacterium | reverse complement strand
AGCCACTCGACTCGTTTTGCTCGATCAGCAGTGCGCCGGCGAGTCGGATCGCGGAGGCGTCGTTGGGAAAGATCCCGACCACGTCTGAGCGGCGCCCGACCTCGCGGTTGACCCGCTCCAGGGGGTTGGTGGAGCGAAGCTTGGGCCAGTGGGGCGCCGGGAAGCGGTAGAAGGCGAGCAGGTCCTCCTCGGCGTCCTTGGGGACGGTCCCGCGGAAGCGCTCCAGCACCGCCCCGAAGCGCTCACGGGCGGCCTCGGAGTCGGGCGCGTCGAAGATCTCTCGCAGCGCCGCGGAGACGAGGCCGCGCTCATCGCGACGGCAGTGGCCGTGCATGTTGCGGACGAAGTGGACGGTGCAGCGCTGCCAGGAGCAGGCAAGGACCCTGGCGATCGCCGCCTTCAGGCCCTGGTGCTCGTCGGAGATCGCCAGGCGCACGCCGGCCAGACCTCTGGCCACCAAGTCGCGCAGGAACGCCACCCAGAAGGCCTCGGTCTCGGTCTCGCCGATGTCGATCCCGATCACCTCGGGCCAACCGCATCGTCATTCCCGGCGTGGCGCACCTCGCGCCACTGGAAGCACCGGACGTCTTCATGCGTCTTGTGTTTGACGCCTTGAGCTGACGCTGAGTGTTTCGTCCGAGACTTGCTGCGAGGTACCTTCCGGCTGCTGGATCGGTGCGACGCGGTCGGGCGGATATACGCAACCATTCGACTATCCGCGGGTGGTCGCGAGGGACGAATCGGGCCCCCGCTATTGGAAGAACCCCTCGGAGATCCACGGTCCTTTGCGTTTCTGAACTGCGGCGCGCGGGCCGGCGAGTTCGAGAGTCGCCTTTGGGCGTCCCGGCAAATCGCTCAGCCGATCAACCGAGCCGCTCGCGCAGGAACGAAGCCAGCTCCGGACCACTTGCCGGGTCGAGCAGGTTGAGCGCCGGTATCGAGGCCAGCTTCTCGACCAGGGCGATCCCTGCCGAGGTGCTCGTGGCGCGACCGGCGATCAGGTCGGGCTCTTTGTTGAACGCCGTCATCACCCCGACGACCGCGTAGGGGTCCGAGGCGCAGAGCACGGTCACTCGCACGTTCTCGGCGAGCACGCGCACGGCCACGTCGCCGCAGTACGGCTCGAGGGGGGACGCTCCCGCCTCGGCGACCACGACGTCGGGTTCCTGGGCCGCGAGGCTCGAGCAGATGTGCAGGAGGGCGGTTTCGTACTCGTCCGGGGCAACGACGGTCGAGGGCAGACCGGCCGCGACGAAGTCCGTGATGTAGAAGGCGCCCGCCTTTCTCATCGCAAGAATGTCCCGGTAGCGACCGACTCCTGTCAGCTTTGCGCCCGCGACCCGGAGCCCCATGCCCGTCAGCTCTCGCACGATCGCGACGGCCGAGACGGTCTTTCCCGCGTCCATCGAGGTGCCGATGATCAGCACGACGGGCGCCTCGAGCGCGAGCGCCGGCATCGGCTCGACCGACCCGCGCATCGTGCAGGGCTCCCCGTCGCGCGTCGCGTGGCCGAGGTAACGGACCCTCGCCATCGGGGGCGGGGGGATCGAGGCCGAGGTGCAGCGTCCGAGCACCCCCGCCGGGGTCAGCGTGTCGAGCAGCAGGTCCTCCTCCACCGCGCGCCAGTCCCCTACCGCCTGCAGGGTCGCGGCGCGCGTTCCCAGTGCCCCGACGATGCGGTCGCCGAGGCGGATCGAGTCGTCGTCGCCGCTCGGGATCTCGACGCGGTAGGGACCGGCATCCAGCATCTCGCAGACCACGAAGTCACCGGTCGCCCACTCTGCTCGGGGGCGGGGCTCGATCGCCGGCGGGCGCCGCTCGAAGTCCGCGAGCCGCGCCACGCTGCCCACCACGGTCCTCGGCGGGGTCACGCTGCCCGGGCGCTCAGCGGAGCCGCGAGCAGCAGCGCCAGCAGCGCCGCCCGCTCGGGCATCCGGTCGACGACCACGTGCTCGTGCTCGGCGTGCGCCCCGTCGCCGACCGCGCCCAGCCCGTCCAGGGTCGCGGCGAAGGCGCTGGTGACGTTCCCGTCCGAGGCTCCGCCGACGAGTGCCTCGTCGATCTCGATCCCCAGCTCGGCCGCAGCGTCGCGGGCGAGCTGCCAGAGCGCGCGGTTGCGGGGGGTTCGCTCCAGCGGCGGTCGCCCGAAGCCGCCCTCCACCTGCAGCGAGACGCCCTCCGCGATCGGCTGCAGGCCGCGGATCCGCCCAGCGACCCAGGCGGCGTCCTCGGCATCCACCACGCGCGCCTCGATCCGGGCCACCGCCTCGGGCGCGATCACGTTGGGGCGCAGACCGCCGTCGATCGTGCCGACGTTGACCGTGATCCCCCGATCGGAGTCGTTGAGCGCGAACAGGCGCTGAACCTGATGGGAGAGCTCGAGGATCGCGCTCACGCCCGCCTCGGGGTCGAGTCCGGCGTGGCTCGCGACGCCCCGGACCTTCAAGGTGAAGCTTCCCACCCCCTTGCGGGCCGTCTTCAGCTTCCCGGTGGGACCGTAGGCTGGCTCCAGCACCAGCACTCTGGCGGCCTCCCGGGCGAGCCTCTCGACGTGCCTGCGCGAATCGCGGCTGCCGATCTCCTCATCGGCGCCGATCAGGACGACGGGTTTGCATGCCGGGTCGACCCCCCGCTCCGCCAGGGCGCGGAGGGCGAAGATCATCTGGACCAGGCCCCCCTTCATGTCGAAGACGCCCGGTCCGTAGAGCAGGCCGTCCCCGATGCACACGGGCATCGTCGCCAGCGTTCCCACCGGCCACACGGTGTCGAGGTGGCCGAGCAGCAACTGGATCGGCTCACCGTCGCGGCCGTTCGACACGGTGGCCAGCAGGTGATCCCCGCCCTCCCCTCCGGGCAGGACCTCGACCGAGAGGCCCAGCCCCGAGAGCTCACCCTGGAGGATCGCCCGGGCCTCTCGCTGGGCCTGCGGGTCGAGGGAGGGGGACTCGGCGCTCGCCAGCCGGCAAAGCAGGTCCGCCATCTCGTCCGTGCGCCCTCGCAGCCAGTCCAGGAGGCCCTGTCCTTCCGAGTGCCGCGCCGAACCCGGAACCCGTTCCGCCGCGTAGCTCCGCCGACTCATTCAGAGCTTGAAGTCGACGTGGTAGGGGAACGAGAAGCTCTCCGAGACCCTGGCCAAGCGTCCCGGGCTGAGGTAGGCGAGCAGGGGCTCCTCGCGGATCAGGTCCGCGTCGTCGCGGTCGGCGTCTCGCAGGGCGCGCTCGTCCACCGCGGCAGCCACCACCCGCCCGACGATCAGCGTGTTGCGCCCGAAGCCGTCGATGACCCTGTCCAGCTCGCACTCGAGCCAGAGATACGCGTCGCGCACGAGCACCCCGTCGACCGTGCTCGCCGGGAACGTGGGAATGGCGTCCAGGCTGGGCTTTGAGCCGCCCTCCTCCCGGGGAGCGGCGGCGAGGCTGGCCTCGACGACCTGGTCGGGGTGGGGAAAGCTGACGGTGAACTGGCCGGTCCGCTGGGCATTGGACTGGGTTGCGTGCTGGGGGCTGCAGACGAAGCAGAAGTAGTTGTCCCAGCCCAGCGGCATCGCCATGTGCTTCGGGGCGAGGTCGTGCCCGTCCCCCTCCCTTGTGCCCACGATCACGAGCGGAGCGACCGTGAAGAAGCGACTCCAGATTGGCGTCTCGGTCGAGACCGGTATGGGCCGATGCGCGGGTTTCTCCATTTGGCGATCGCTCGATTTCGATTATCGCAGGCCAAATCCCCTCATCGCCGGGGGACGCGTCCGGTGCGGTCGGCTTGCCCGAGCCGTTGGAGCCGACAGGCGATCCGCGGGCTTTGAGTCCACATCCCCGACCCCGATGGTCCATTGACGCCGATGTGGGGTTGCACGATGAGTCCACCTCGGAGTGAGTCCTCCGTCTTGGTCGATACAGGCTGGGTTGGCGGTCATCTGGGCGATCCGGATGTACGGCTGATCGAGGTCGACGTCAGTCCCGCCGTCTACGAGCATGACCACATCCCGGCGGCGACGAGAGGCGAGTAGACGGTTGCTCTGAGACTCGGCGGCAGGATCATGCAGGCGAATCGACACCTGGAGACGAGTCCTGAGCTTGCGGTCCGATCGCTCCTCCATCGTCGCGGCCTTCGATTTCGAGTCGATCGGCCCATCCCGGTTCAAGGGGGTCGCCCTATTCGACCTGATCTCGTCTTTCCAAAGGCAAAGCTCGCCGTCTTCATCGACGGCTGCTTCTGGCATGGCTGCTCGCTCCACGGCAGGCTCCCGAAGGAGACAAATCGCGACTACTGGGTCAAGAAGATCGAGGAGAACCGCGCTCGCGACCCTCGGCACTGCGACCAGCTCGAAGCGGAGGAATGTGGTCCGCGCGTGGGAGCACAAGAGTCCCGATGCCGTCGCCGAGAGAGTCGAGCAGCTACTCGGACCTGCGCTGGACCGGGACGGAGCGTTTCCGAGATTGCCGTCAGACGACATGGAGTGTCTGATGACGCGACGCGACGCTGGAGATCCAACGTTCACGCTCTGACCCGGGCTGAGACGGTCAAGGAAACAGGCTGACGCGCCCCAAGGCGTTATTTGGCGGGGTGGCACCGGCCGAACAACGCGCAACGTCCCCGTGGGGTGCGCAAACCCGATCGGGGGCGGCGAGAAGAAAGCTTCGAGCCGCCCGTCCGCCTAAAGTCGCGCGCTCGTCTTCGAGTCGAAGAGAGCCGTCATTGCTTTATTTCGTTCCTGTACCTCGCACTGCGCAAACTGATCGAGCTGGTGGCGCTGCGTCTCCGCTCCGCCGAATACAAGGAGCACATCACGTGCTCCGTTCTCGCCCTCTAATTGCGGGGTCATGGGTGTCTCACGTGACGTTGGCAGGGAGGGGCTGAGCCTTCTCAGTGGGATCGAACTGCTGGCGGCGGGAAGAGAGCCCTCGGACAACCGCATCGGGAATGCCTTCGGCCCTCAAGGCTGAGATCGCGATCCCTATATCCCTCGCGCTGGGATCGAAGTCCTCGATCCACAAAGCCAACCCATCGGCAAGCCGGCCTCGATGATTCAGGGTGAGCTCGGAAATCTCCTCGGTGGCATAGGGGCTGCGGCGAGAGGCGCTGTCCTCATCGGCCCCCAAATGGCTCGCCAAGATGAGGGTCTCGCGAGTCCGGCTCGACAGCCACGGTGAATTTTGGGCCGCCTCCCTCAGCCGTCCCCGGCTAGGCCACGGTCGCGGCGAATCGGGTCGGCGTTGGGTCCTCTCTTGTAATAGGGATTTCGCGCCTGCCCGGGGTCGACCGCCCACAGCTCGTCGAAGACGGACGGCTACTGTGCGGCTATGGAGGCTCGGGGTACCCACAGCGTGCTGATCCTCGGTGGGGGCACAGCAGGTTGCGTGTTGGCGGCCAGGCTGAGCGAGGACCCGGATCGCTCGGTCTGTCTGGTCGAGGCCGGGCCTGACTACGGACTGCACGATGACGGTGCATGGCCTGCGGAGCTGCTCGACGGACGTGAGGTTCCCGACAGCCATGATTGGCGGGACGATGCCGGGGCTCTCATGGTCGCTCGGGTGATCGGCGGGTGCTCAGCCCACAACCTGTGCTTCTGGATTCACCCTGCCGCCGCCGATTGGGATGAGTGGGCCAGCGCCAGCGGCGACAGCGGCTGGTCGGGATCGGCAATGAGCGCCTACGTGGATCGGGTCGAGTCGGTGATGCCCCTGCGGCGGTCCAACAGCGGTGAGGTAAATCCGTGGCTACAGACCTGCATCGACGCCGCGACGGAGATCGGTCTGGGGGCTCTCGAGGACGTAAACGACCATCGACACGACACCGGACTCGGTCCGATGCCCCTCAACGCGGTTGGCACAACCCGCTGGAAC
>DATAIY010000149.1:0-3567 GCA_036262475.1 Solirubrobacterales bacterium | reverse complement strand
TCCCGCTGCTTGCGGTCCCCGGTCGAGGCCGGCAGCATCGCGTACTCAGCCGTCACCCAGCCCTTGCCACGCCCCTGCATCCACCGCGGCACCGACTCGTTCACCGAGGCGGTGCAGATCACCCTGGTTTTGCCGATCGAGCTCAGCGCCGATCCGTCGGCGCTGGCGACAAAGCCCGGATCGATGGTCACCGGCCGGATGTCGGCGGGCGCCCGGTCATAGCTGCGTGAAGCCGGCATCGGCGCGAGTTTGTCACGCTGGGGGAGCAAGACCTAGGGAAACCGCCGACACGGCCGGCTCCCGCCATCGCCTTCGCCGATGTCACGTCGACTAGCCCAGCACGGGCTCAGGCCCAGAGTCCGCTGACGGGCACGGCCCATAGCCGATCGCTAAGCGGAATCCTCCGATCGCCTGCGTAGATCACAAAGCCCGCTTTGAAGCGATCCCTGCGAGCGTCGCGGATCTTCTCGATTGGCTTCCAATCTCGCTCTCGAATCGTGGCGGCGGCCTTCAGCCCGATACACCCGAGATCTCCTGTTCGATCCTCCAAAGTGACATCGACCTCGTCATTTTGATTGCGGTAGTGGTAGATCGTGGCGTCGGTGTCTGCCCACTCGAGATGCTCTATGACCTCCATCGTCACGAAATTCTCGAGGATCTTGCCGGTCAACTGATCATCGTCGGCGAGGCGGGTCTCGTTGGCACCAAGCAGGTGCGCCAACAGACCGCTGTCGACGACGTAGAGCTTCGGGGTGGCCGACTCCCGGCTGCCGATCGAGGGTCGCCAGGTTTGCACGGTCCTTACGAGGAAAACGGTTTCGAGCAATGCCGTGTAGCTGCGGCCGGTCTTGTGCTCAAGCTGAAGCCGCTTGCCGACCTCTGAGGAGTTGAGCATGTTTGTTGACGATCACGTCGGCCAGCTCCGTATCCTGCTTCCCGTTGAAGCGTTACAGTAAGACGCTAGTAAAGTGGATCTCGACGGCTATATCCGGGTCTCTCGCGTCGCTGGCCGGTCCGGTGATGCCTTCATCTCGCCGAAGGAGCAGAAGGCCCGAATCAAGGCCTGGGCGCGCTCTCAGGGCCATTCGATCGTCAAATGGCACGAGGACCTCGATCAACCCGGTTCGAAGGCAAACAGACCCGGACTGACTGCAGCCATCGAGCGGATCGAGAGAGGCGAAAGCGAAGGGCTCGTGGTGGCACGTCTGGACCGCTTCGGACGCTCGGTTCAGGACTCCGCGAATCAGCTGGCGCGGATTCGCGCTGCAGGCGGAGTCCTTTGCACGGTCGGGGAGGGAATCGATACCTCCGGCTACATGGGCAAGTTCCTCGCCGACCTCTTCGCCGCGCTGGGCGAGCTCGAGCTGGCGCGGATTCGTGAGAACTGGAATGCGGCGCGGCGCTCGGCCGTCGGCCGCGGCATCCACGTCTCGGGCAAGGTCCCGACCGGCTACCTGCGGGGCGAAGGCCGGATTCTGGTGCCCGACCCGAAGACGGCGCCGGCAATTCGAGAGATGTTCGAACGTCGCGCGGCGGCGCAGTCGTGGACGCAGCTCGCGCGCTTTCTCGAGGAACGGGGGCTGGTGACGCCATGGGGCAACGAGCACTGGACGGTGGCGACGGTGAGGACGATCATCCGTAACCGCGTCTATCTGGGCGAGGCGCGCGCCGGCTCGATGGTCAAGGCCGACGCCCACGAGGCGATCGTCAGCCTCGCCGAGTGGAATGCCGCCAACGTCGCCCGCGGCGTCCACCCCGGCCGCTCTGGTCGCGGCACCGGCCTGCTCTCGGGGCTGCTGCGCTGCGCCGGATGCAGCTACGCGATGAAGGCCTCGATGGGGCGCACTCGTCATGGCAAAGCCTTCGTCGAGTACCGCTGCAAGCCCGACAAGGCGGGCGGGCGCTGTCCCGCCCCGGCCGCGGTGAAGGCAACGGTGATCGAGCCCTTCGTGGTCGAGAAGCTCTTTGAGTTCGCAGAGGGCGCCTCCGGGCATACGCTCGAGAGCGACGGCGGCGACGCCGAGCTTGCCAGCGCGATCGCCGAGGCCGAGGCGGAACTTGAGGCAGCTCTCGACGGCCGGCTCGCGGACGCCCTCGGCGGTCCCAACTCCGAGGCTTTCCTCAAGGCGATCGCCAAGCGCCACAGTGAGGTCGAAGCGCTGCGGACGCGGCTGCGCGAGTCCGAAGCTACCCGGGATCGCCTCGAGCTTGAGGCCGACATCGCCAGCTCCTGGGAAGACCTGACCCTTGATGACCGTAGGCGTCTGCTCCACTCGGCCTTCGACTCGGTCTTCGTTCGCCGCACCGGGACCAAGGGACGCAACGGCAAGTTTCCGATTGCCGAGCGAGCGAGGCTATTTCTCGCTGGCGAGGGCCCCACGGTCCCGGTCCGTGGCCAGCGCGGCATCATCCGAACCCTCCCAATCGACTGACCAGCGGCCACCGTAGCGACCTGCCAGCACGTCGGCGAAGGCGCGAGCGAACTGATCGCGGGCCAGTTGGTGGACGTGCGAGGAGGCAGCCGGCCGATGTGCGGACTCTCGCGCGGTGCGAGCGCCAGAAGTCTTGCTGCCGTTCTCCCGCTGGCGTCTGCAACTTCTTAGCGAGACCCGCTTCAGCCTTCGGGGGTCCTTCGCCTGAACCGTGATTGATTTCTCCACGGTCGCAAGACGCTGTCGGAGCGAGTTTCGGCCCCCTTGCCGCCCATCGCGACACCTCCCTGACCGGTCTGGGCACCGGCTGCGGTCCCGAAACCCGAGCCACAGGCGAACGGGTGCCCCTAGCCTCAGCCGGGGGTTGAGAGGACCGAGGCCGGTGCAACGCTGATCGTGGTGGAGGCATCGAGACGTCCCATCAGCGGTCGCTCAGCCGATGACGGTGGAGATTGCCGCGGAAGAGGGTTGCCTGGAAGCTGGGCAAGTGGCCCTCTCGGGCGTATCGATGTCGGCAGCGCGAGCAGCCGATGATCAAGCCGGTGGCTCCTCGCCCCGACGGTCAGTTGCCGTTCAGGATCTGGCGGATGAAGTCGGCCTTGGCGTCGGTGTAGGCCTCGCGGTCAAGCTCGAAGCGATCGGCGAGACGGTACTTCAAGTCGGCGTATTCCCTGGCCGCTTCGGGATCCGCGCGCAACTGATCACGGAAGACCAGCTCGTCACGGAAGCGCGGCGAGTCTTTGGGGACAAGATGCAGGTGGTGGGTGCGACGGCTCCGGTGAGGCTTGCAGAACCAGTGCATCTCCTTGGGCAGGTATGGCGCGTAGAGGTAGCGCAACTTGGCCAGAGGCTCGAAGCAGGCCCGAGAGATCTCAAGGTCCTCGACGCCGACGAGGACATCGATGATCGGCTTGGCGTCGAGGCCCGGCACCGCCGTGCTGCCGACGTGGTGGATGCCGCCTGTGATCCAGGACCCGATCGCAGCGGCCAATGCGGCTCGCTCCTGCTCGAAGCGGTCGGGCCAAGCCGGGTCATAGGGGACGATGCGGATCGGCTCATCGGTTGGCTGTGTCATTCGATCAGCAACCGCTACGCGGGCAGCAGCTGCAGAGCGTCCCGGCGGGCCGGGTGGACG
>DATAIY010000148.1:0-6521 GCA_036262475.1 Solirubrobacterales bacterium | reverse complement strand
ACACCTTCTGGGTCCAGCGCCAGACGGAACCGACGCCCACTGGGGGCACAACGGTCGCGATAAACGACACCGCGCCGACCACCGACCGGTGGAACCTGGCGCTAGTCGAGGTCCTCCCGGCGTCAACAGCCTCAGGGCCCTAGCCCGTCGCGAGACGTTCAGTGGCACTCGGCAACGCGCCTGGGTGTCAGCAAGGTGTCAGCGGAAGCCACGGAGACAGCCCGAAACGCCGACCCGGCACCGACGCCTGAATCCGGACGCAGAGCCGAAACCCGTAACAGCACGCACTCCACGGATACGCTGTGGCGCGATCATAATCCGCGTGTCGGGGGTTCGAGTCCCTCTCCGGCATGTCGGAAGCTCGCTCGGGTGGCGTCTGACTCGCGCGCGGCGGGCTGGACAATCGGGATCGTCCGGTTCACCTTCATCGCCTCTCGACGGTACGCGGCGTAGGGCGACGAAGACTCGGTCGGCGAGCGCCCAGAGCCTGTGGCGCTCGGCTTCGTCGCTAACCACTGCAGCCCGCGCATGGAGATACCGCCGAACGTGACGTCGGGGTGGGCCTGAAGATTGTCGTCGGTCCACGGAAACGTCATCCAATCCATCTCCCCGTTCGGGCCGGCCATGTAGCCGTCGACGCTGGTCTGGACCTGGAGCTTGAACTTGCGCACGAGGTGCTTCCTTTCGGGGTTCGGGAGTGGTGTCGCCGGGTTCAGTCGGCGAGCAGGGCGTCCATTTGGCCGACCGCCTGCTGCAGACCCTCAGCCGCGCCCATGTTCACCAGCTGCTCCATCTGCTCGCGGGAGTCGAAGGTCGAACGCAGCTCCATCCGGGTGCCGCCATGGTTCGCGGTGAGCTGCATCCGCACCGAGGTCGTGGGCATGTCGTCGATCGGCGTCCCGTCGTGGTCGGCGAAGCCGTCGGTGAACTCCAGGGACGTCGGCGGGTTGACCGACGTGATCCGCCACCAGCCGCGGTACCTCTCGCCCTCTGGACCGGTCATGAAGTAGGTGACGTCACCGCCGGGGGTCAGGTCGTGCTCCTCCACGGTCGCCGGGTGGCTCGGCGGTCCCCACCAGTGCTCCAGCTACCGCGGGTCGGCCCACAGCTGCCATACCGGCTCGGTCGGGGCGTCGAAGTTGGCGACCAGGGTGAGGGTCAGGCTGTCGAAGTCCTTGTCGACACTGGTGACGCTCATCTGTCTTGTCCTCTCGTCGGGTTGTTCTCTTCTGGGTCGGGGTCCTGCGCGAGCAGATCGGACATACGGTCCACTCGCCCGCGCCAGGCCGCCTCGAGCTGGTCGAGGGCCTGCCGCGCCCGGCGTACGGCGTCGGGGTCGGTGCGCACGAGCTGCTCCCGTCCGCGGCGCTCCTTGGTGATCAGGCCGGCCCGCTCCAGCACCGCGACGTGCTTCTGCACCGCGGCGAAGCTCATCGGGTACGCCTCGGCCAGTCGCGACACCGACGGCTCGCCCCGGACGGAGCGGCGGAGGATGTCGCGGCGAGTGGCGTCGGCCAGTGCGTGGAACAGGTGGTCCACGGCCTCGTCGGGACTTACCTACAACCATTTGGTTGTAGGTTAGCAAGGCCCTTACTCGCTGCAAAGCCGAAGCTAAGAATGCCGTCTCGACTCCTCGGCCCCAGGCGACTGGGCCGGCTGCGCCTCGCCGAAGGCCTACAGCTCCCTCGCCGAGGGCCCCCACAGCTTCGAAGTCCGCGCCATAGACGCCGTCGGCAACACTGACCCGACCCCGGCCTCGCGCTCCTTCACGGTCGACACCGCCGTTCCCGAGACGACGATCACCGCCGGTCCCGCGGGCCCGACCAGTGATCGCCCCCCGACCTTCACTTTCGCTTCAAGCGAGCCGGGCTCGAGCTTCCAATGCCGCTTTGACTCAGCAGCCTTCTCCTTTTGCAGCTCGCCCAAGACGTCACCGGCGCTCTCCGACGGCTCCCACATCTTCCGGGTCCGGGCTATAGACCGGGCCGGCAACGTCGACCCAACGCCGGCGGAGCGGACGTTCAGGGTCGCGCGGTGACTGGATCCACGGGAAACGGGGGGGATCCACCAAGAGTCCAGAGCCCCGAATGCGCTTGGACCCCTTTGAGTCCGGTCTGAGGGGAGACCGGAACGGCCGGCGAGGCGGTCCGGGGCCTCCGGCGGCCTGTACCCCACAGAGACGAATCGGGCCCTCGATCCCACCCGCGAGACAACTTCCTGAGTGTTTCGGTCAACTAGACCGACTGGAAATCTACGAAACCGAAGGTCACAGGTTCGAATCCTGTCGGGCGCGCTCGCTACTTCGGTCGCAAATGGCTTCAGAATGGGAGATGCGGATCGGTTGCGGTGGCCAGAACCCCTGATTCTAGCTCCCCCCGCATTCCAGAGCGGTTTGCGGCGGATTTGGGCACGTAGCGGTCACGGAAGGCGCTAACGCGAGAGAAGCCTTGTCTGTCCCTCGTCGACCACACGCTCGAAGACGATTACGCGAAGGTCATCCTTGGAAAGCGAGCTGATCCCCCGCTATCGAGGGCCGGTCATCTATCGCGCTCCGCAACCGGGCGCTGATCGCCAGCGAGAGCAAGCCGTTTTCATTCACTTGGCCGGGCCGATTGCCGAGGCCGACGCCGACCTAGCCCGCCGCCGAGCGGCGCTGCCGGACAAGCCTAAGCCGGAGCCGACGCCCCCACCGCCCGACCGTGCCACACAGAAGTTCTTTGAAGAAGCTGAATGATGTGGCCCTCACCACCTGCCTCGAAGATGACGTGCCACCGGAAGATAAGTTGACCAATGAGTCCGACGAGCACTAGGGTCGCCTCCAGTCGGCCGCAATCGGTGGGGCCGCAGAGGACGGGAGGCCGAGATGGCAGACGACGAGGTCAAGGCGACGCTGATATTCGATCGGGATCACGCAGTCGAGGTTGGAAGCACGCAGGAGGAGATACTTGCAGCGCTGGAGACGTCCACGACGGCCCACGTCCCTCTGATTGCGCTGAAGGACTCGAAGGGGCGGCCGGTCTATGCGAACGCGTCTCTGATCCGCTTGGTGCAAGAGCCCGAGGACACGGGCAGCCATTTCTCTTAGTCGTTTACCGCGCCTGGATCAGCGCGGGCTCGACGACCTCGTCATCATGCGAACCTCGCTCGAAATGATCCTCGCCGAGACGCGCGAGGCTCGAAAGGGAGGCGATTATGGCCTATGGCCATGTATGAGGTCGCGATGGTGAACCAGCCGGGGTCATTCTTCACCGACCGCGATCCCACTAGGCCGGAAGGGTCGGAGATCGTCGCCGGATTTATCCAGGTTCAGTTCGCCCACTTCGAGGACGCGCCTGGCGAGCAGCAGCAGCGAGAGGAGCGCGCCCGACTCGCCTTCAGCAAAGGCGAAACCCGCGAGCGGTCCGTCCATACCCGGTACGTCGCCTGGGTCACCAAGATCCGGGACCCCGCGCAGGATTGATGGCCACCGGGATCACCAATCACCATTCTTGGGGCAAATCACTTCGGGATTCGCTTTGCGCTCCAAGGGGAATCGGCGGTCCTAGCTCCCATGCCCGAGCACCAAGCTACCTGACGATTTGCCGCAGATCATAGAGCGGGGCAATATCTGATGGCCCACCCCGCACCCCTACGCGCTGCTGCTGCCGCCGCTGACGGCGGAGGTCTCGGGCGGGAGCTTCTCCTCGGCTGCCCTCTCGAGATCGGCTAGGCAGACGAAGACGGCGTGGACCGCCAGCTGCTCGACTGGCACGCCACTCCGGCGCGCCTCGCGCTCCAACGTCCTCCGGACCTCCGGCTCAACGGACAACTCGAGATCGGCTCCGGAGGTCTCCACTCGCTGCTCACGGCGGAAGCGGGGAAACTCCACCGGCGCAGGGCCCGACTCGAGGCGGCGAGCGTAGTGCTCAAGCGCCGCCCGTACCCCTGCCGCGAGGTCGTCCCCAAAACGGGCTTCGATCTCCTCACGAGCGATTGTGCCGAGCGCGACTCTCACCATGCCTCCCTCGCAAAGAACTATCCGGCTACCAACTATCCGACTACCCAAAATTCTCACACCCAAGCGTAAAATCCCCCAAAATTCAGCCTGTGAAGGTTTATTTGCAGCGACTTGAGCGGCGAGCGGAAATTTGGACGAATATCTGAGCTGATATTCGAACGATATCTGCGTTGTAGAGGTATCACCTTCACGATCAATCCCAACGCGACGAGAGAAGACCCGAGGTTGACCCCGCACCTTGGGGGCGTTGTTCGCCTCCCGCAGCAAGAGGCCTCAACTTGGATCACGTCGATGAGCATCGGAGAGGAAGAGGAGGATGGCCAGCCGCCAGCCGGAACCTA
The DNA here is from genome assembly GCA_036262475.1 of Solirubrobacterales bacterium. Classification (GTDB taxonomy): domain Bacteria; phylum Actinomycetota; class Thermoleophilia; order Solirubrobacterales; family 70-9; genus VAYN01. The sequence goes on along the minus strand of DATAIY010000148.1, from coordinate 2,183 downwards.
GTCGCTGGGGATCAGCCGATCTGCCCGATAGCACGGCCGGGGACGGGCCGGGAACGAGCAGCGACAGCCGGCTCGTTCAGCGGGCGGTGACCTGCGCCAAGGAAGGCGACCCCGAGGGCCTTCATTTCCTCTACGTCCGCTACGCACCCGACGTGCTTCGCTGCGTGGCCAGCTTTGTCCACGACGACCACGAGGCCGAGGACATCACGCAGGGCGTGTTCACCGAGCTGGTGACGGCTATCAACGAGTACGAGCAGCGAGAGGTGCCGTTCGCGGCATGGATCTTGCGGGTCGCCCGCAAAGCGGCCCTTGACCACATGCGCCAGGCGGACGATCCCCCACCGAGGTAGGTGAAGGGTCGCCGATGTTGGCCTGGCCCAGACGAGCTTTGACCGCAGGAGATGCAAGGTCCACCAATGACTGACGCAACGCATAGCGCGCGCCGGCCTCTCGCCGCGCGACTGCTCTCTGAGCTGCGACCGTGGCCATCATCCGCGCTAAGAGCAGGTCCGGGCCGCTGCCGAAGTTAGCGTCATAGCGGCGCTGGCGGTCAATGTCGGTCCGAGTTCGAGAGGCCGTGGCCGTGCTCACGTCCCGAAGTGTGGCGCGCGGGGAGGATGGCGGAAAAGCGATGTCGGGGGAGGCTAAAGTGGACACGGAATGGGCACGAATGCTTCACAACGGGCCGACCCAGAACGTCACTAGCGCAGCCCCCACCTTGGCGAATCCCCTGCAAATCCCGGCAAAGACGTTACGCAACGGCACTCGCCATCACTTACGTCAAAGAACCCCTGATTGTGACCGTGCGGATCAGCCGGCATTGGGAAAAACAGGCAGAATCGAGCCATGCTGACCGTCGCGGTAACCGGCCCCACCGGGGAGATCGGCAGGGCGTTCATCTCGGCGCTGGAGCGGGCGCCCGAGGTTGAGCGGGTGATCGGGATGGCGCGGCGCCCCTTCGACCTCGCCGGGCAGGGATGGGAGAAGACCGAATACCGGCGTGGCGACGTGCTCGACCGCGAGGCCGTTGAGGGCCTCGTCGAGGGCGCCGACGCCGTCGTCCACCTCGCCTTCGCGATCGTCGCCGGTGGCGGCGAGAGCCGCGAGGTCAACCTGACCGGCTCGCGCAACGTCTTCGAGGCCGCCGCGGCTGCCGGCGCCAGGCGGCTCGTCTACACCTCCTCCGTGGCCGCCTACGGCTTCCACCGCGAGATGCCCGACCTGATCGACGAGGATGAGCCGGTGCGGAGCACCGCGCGCCATCCCTACTCGGCCCACAAGGCCGAGGTCGAGGCCGAGCTGGCCGAGGCCCTGGCCGGCTCCGAGACCGAGTCCTTCGTCTTCCGCCCCTGCATCGTCGCCGGTCCGGAAGCGACCCTGCTGCTCGACCTGATCCCGCTGCTCGCGATCGGGCAGCGGATCCCGGGGCCGCTGCGCTGGGCGCTGGGCAAGGTGCCCGAGCTGCGTCCCGTCTTGCCCGATCCCGGCGTGCCGTTCCAGCTCGTCCACCACGATGACGTCGCCGCAGCACTCTGCGCCGCCGTCATCGGCCACGGCGAGGCGGGCGTCTACAACCTGGCCGGACCGGGCGAGCTGACGATCACCGACCTCGCCCACGCGCTGGGCTGGCACGCCGTGCCGGCGCCGCACCTGGCGGTCGGCGTCGCCGCTGAGGCCGTTGCCCTGATGCCCTTCCTGCCCGACGAGGCCGCCTGGATCGAGGCGGTCCGTCGCCCGGTCCTGATGGATACCTCTCGCGCGCGCCGCAAGCTGCACTGGATGCCGCACTACGACGCGCGCGAGACGCTGAAGCAGACGATCGACGCGGTCCGCGCCCGCTAGCCTCCTGCGCTTCTGCTCCGATGCCGTCAACGTACGCGGCTGCGCCGGTGCCACTTTGCCTTCAGCAGCAGCCCAGTGCACCACGTCGCGGCCGAGCCCTTGACCCTGAGCTGGTGGGCGCCGGAAGTGGTGCTCGCCGCGCGACCGCCGCCCTGAAGCTGAGGGCGATGGGGTCTGGTCCTAACGAGCATTGCGTTCGATTGGGCCGATCAGCTACCGAGATCAGCAAGTCGAGCAGGCATTTGCTCGACTATCCGCGGGTCGTAGCGAGAGACGAATCGGGCCCCCGATTCGCAGCCTCGACATCAAGAAAGATGCCCCGGCTTCTGGTACCTGACACC
>DATAIY010000147.1:0-2390 GCA_036262475.1 Solirubrobacterales bacterium | reverse complement strand
CGTCGTCGGTCAGGACCGGGCTTGCGAGGGCGCGACTGATCGGGCTGTGCCCGCGCTCGTCCCAGCGCTCGACCAGAGAGGCGAGAAGAGCCCTCGGCTGCCCGGAAACGCGCCCCACTAGCCCTCAGATCCGGCCGGCCTCGAGCAGGCGGCTAAGAAAGCGCCTGGTCTCGGGCCTCTCCGGCTCTGAGAGGACGCGCTCGGGCGGCCCCGACTCGACGATTCGGCCCTCGTGCAGGAAGGCCACCTCGTCGGCCACCTCGCGCGCGAAGCTCATCTCGTGGGTGGCGATAACCATCGTCATCCCCTCCGTCTTGAGATCGCGGACCGCCGCCAGAACCTCGCCGACGAGCTCGGGGTCGAGGGCGCTTGTCACCTCGTCGAGGAGCAGCGCCCGCGGCCGCCCCGAGAACGCCCGGGCGATCGCCACCCGCTGCTGCTGGCCGCCGGAGAGGTTGTCGGGCCGCTCGTTCTCGCGGCCCTCGAGGCCGAAGCGCGCCAGCAGGGCCCGGCCGCGCTCCTCTGCCTCCGAGCGGGAGACGCCGTTGGCTCGCATTTCCCCGAGGGCCACGTTCTGGAGCGCGGTCAGGTGCGGGAAGAGGTTGTAGGCCTGGAAGACGAGCCCCAGCCGGCGGCGGACCGCGACCGTCTCGACCGCCGGATCGGTGATTACCTCGCCGTCAAGGAAGACGTCACCGTCGTCGACGTCCTCGAGCAGGTCGATGCAGCGCAGCAGCGTCGACTTGCCTGAGCCCGAGGCGCCGATCAGGGCGACCGCTTTGTGCTCTGTCACGGTCAGGTCGACTCCGCGAAGCACCTCGCGCGAACCGAACGCCTTCGTCACTCCGCGCACCTCGAGGACCGCGTCGCTCATCTCACCTCACCTCGCCTCCGCCGCCACCCATGCGGTCGACCAGCCGGGCCAGCGGCACCGTCACGGCCAGGTAGAGCAGCGCCGCGGCGATCAGCGGCGTGTAGTTGAAGTTCACGCCCTGGGCGATCTGGGCGATCCGGAAGGCCTCCTGCGGGCCGAGGATCGAGATCAGGGCGACGTCCTTCTGCAGGGCGACGAAGTCGTTGAGCAGGGGCGGCGCCACCCGCCTCACGGCCTGCGGCAGAATCACGTACCGCATCGCCTGGCCGTCGGTGAGCCCGACCGCCAGCGCCGCGTCCCGCTGCCCACGATGGACCGAGCCGATCCCGGCTCGGTAGACCTCGGCGACGTAGGCGCTGTAGGAGAGCGACAGCGCGATCCCGCCGAGCACGACCGGGTCGGTGGGCAGGCCGCTGAGCTGCAGTGCAGGGACCCCGAAGCCGACGAGGTAGACGAGGAGGATCGTCGGGATCCCCCGAAAGAGGTCGACGAACACTGTCCCAAGCATCCGCAGCGGGAACAGCGCCGGCGCCCGGCTCGTCCGCACCAGGGCGACGACGAGGCCGACCACCAGCACCACGACCTCGACGATCACGAAGAGCTTGACGTCGAGCCAGAACCCCCGCAGGACGTCGGGGAAGGATTCCTTGAATACACTCCAGGAGAAGAAGGTCTCCCGCACCGTCGGCCAGCCGGGGCTGGTCAGAACCAGAGCGGCGATGCCGCCGATGACGACGATCGTCGAAGCGGCGGCAATCGCCTGGCCCCGCCTCTCCTTGCTGCGTCTCGCCGCCTCCCTCTCCAGGCGGCGGTCGCTGATCACGGCAGTCTCGGTCAATCAGCCGCGGATTGTGACCGCGGCCGGGGACGGCGCCGAGGTGCGGCTGGAGCGTCAGTGCAGTTCGGGGGCGCCGGCGGCCTGGGACATCCAGCGCTTGCTCAGCTGCGCAAGTTCGCCCGAGCTCTGCATCTCGTCGATCGCCTTCGAGACGCACCCAGTCAGCGCCGAGCCCTTGGCAAGCAGGGCGCCCCATTCGTCGCCGCCCGGGGCGCTGAACTGCCAGACCACGGTCGCCGCCGGAACCTGGGCGGCAGTCAGGTAGAGCGCCGTCGGCAGATCGACCACGACCGCGTCGATCTGTTCGTTCTTCAGCGCGGTGACGACGTCGGTGGAGTTGTTGAAGACCTGCGGTTCGGCGCTGGGGTCGATCCGTTCTTCGACCGCACTGAGGCTGGTGGTGCCGATCTGGACGCCGATCTTGGTGTCCTTGAGATCGGCCAGGGAAGTCGCCTTGGCCGCGGCGGAGCTCTTCAGCGCCACGACCGCCTGGTTGGCGGTGTAGTACGGCGAGGAGAAATCGACCTCCTTTTCGCGCGCCGGGGTGATCGAGATCTCGTTGACGTCGAAATCGAATTCCTTCGGCCCCGGGGCGTAGGAGGAGTTGAAGGGCTCGACGGTCCACTTGATCTTGGCCGGCGAGTAGCCGAGCTGCTTGCCGATCGCGAAGGCGACAGC
>DATAIY010000146.1:0-1618 GCA_036262475.1 Solirubrobacterales bacterium | reverse complement strand
ATCGTCTTGGAGACCAGCGACGGCAGGTAGCCGGCCGGCTCGGCGGAGGCGTCGATCTCCCATTCGAGGCACTCCTCCCAGCCCGCTGCGAGGCCGCTCAGCGTCAGGCCCGAGGCGCCGAAGACGAAGCGCGGCCCCAGCGCGACTCGCCGCCCAGGGAGGCGACCAGCTCCCGTGCGTAGCGCTCCTCCAGCGCCGCCTCTGCGGCGGCACCCTGGGGGAACGGGCTTGCGCCGGATCGCCCGGGCGAGCGCTGCGGCGCGCTATTGCCCGCAGCGGCTCGGCGACGCGCTCGGGCCAGTCGCGGCAGGCGCCCCGGAGCGGCCAGGAGACCCGCGTCGCCAGCAGCGCCGCGACGATGCTCCCCCCGAGACCGCCCCGATGGTGCCGATCTGCCCCAGCAGCCCGAGCTCGTTCAGCCTGGTCAGGGCGCCGAGGTGGAAGAGCGCTGCACGGTAGCCGTCGCCCGAGAGCTAGAGCGCTTTTTCGCCGCGGTCGGCCTCTTTGGGCGAGAGGCCTCCGAGGCGGCCAAGCGTCGCCCGCCCGCCTTGGCGGGGGGATTGATTTGGGTGGCGGGACGTTGGGGAGTCGGCATTCAATCAGGGCCTCTTGCTTCAATTCGTTGTAGCGGTGGGGCTGTGCAAGGATGAATTCGATGAGCCGGGAGGTTCGCTACGAGCGATTGGGGAACGCGGCGGTAGTGACGATCGACCGTCCCCAGCGCCGCAACGCGGTTGACGCCGCCACCGCCCGGGCGCTGCGCTGCGGCTTCGATGACTTCGAGGCCGACGACGGAGCCCGCGTCCTCGTCCTCACAGGCGCCGGGGGCGAGGCCTTCTGCGCCGGCGCCGACCTCAAGGCGATCGACCTCGACGTCGACGACCCCGCCGGCCCGGAGGGCTTCACCCGTCTCACCCCGTCGAAGCCGGCGATCGCGGCGATCGACGGCTGGTGCTTGGCGGGCGGCCTCGAGCTCGCCCTCTGGTGCGACCTGCGGATCGCCACGCCCACCTCCACCTTCGGCTTCTTCGAGCGCCGCTGGGGGGTGCCGCTGGTCGACGGCGGCACCCAGCGCCTGCCGCGCATCGTCGGTCTCGGCAGGGCGATGGACCTGATCCTCACCGGTCGGCCCGTCGACACCGAGGAGGCCCTCCGCATCGGCCTCGTCAACCAGGTCGCCTCTCCCGGCAAGCACCTCGAGTGCGCGCTCGAGATCGCCGAGCGGATCGCCGCCTTCCCACAGGCGACGATGCTCGCCGACCGCCGCGCCGCGATCGAGGGCCTCGGACTCCCGCTCGCCGACGGTCTCGCGCTCGAGCATCGCCTCGGCCGTGAGACGCTCGACGTCGCCGTTCGCGGCGCCGCCCGCTTCGCCGCGGGAGAGGGCCGCCACGGAGAGGGAGTCTGAGCCGGGCGCTGCTCAGCTTGCGCCCGCGACTTCGTGCATCGCCGCTTCGGCAGCCGCGACGCCCCCAACTCTTCCATCCCGCCGTCGCCGCGGCGCGAACCCCGGCTTCGACCCGCTCCAGCGCGGGGTCATATGCCGCAGGAAGCAGTCCCCCTTGTCGGCGAAGCTGTCGTAGAGGGCCTGCCGGTGGAGCCCGGTGCGGTCCAGCAC
>DATAIY010000145.1:0-3596 GCA_036262475.1 Solirubrobacterales bacterium | reverse complement strand
GTGCTGATCCCGACCAGCAGTGCCCCGATCAGCCCCGGCCCCGCCGTCGCGGCGACCGCCTCGACGGCGTCGAGAGATACCTCCGCCTCGGCGAGCGCCGCCTGAACCAGCGGCGCCGTCAGCTCGAGGTGGTGGCGGGCGGCGACCTCCGGGACGACCCCGCCAAAGCTCGCGTGCGCCGCGTGCTGGGAGGAGATCAGGTTGGAGAGGATGCGCGACCCGTCGAGGACGGCCGCGCAGGTGTCGTCGCAGGAGGTCTCGATCGCGAGGATCAATCCAGCCACATGATCAGCGCGTCCTCGCCGTTGTCGTGGTAGTAGCGCGGGCGGACGCCGGCGGAGCGAAAGCCGAATCGTTCGTACATGCCGATCGCCTGGTGGTTGGAGACGCGCACCTCGAGCGTGAACGGAAGCACTCCGCGGCCCTCCTCGAACAACCTCCTCATCAGGTGCCCGGCGATGCCGCTGCGCCGGCCCTCGGGCGCCACGGCGATGTTCATCAGGTGCCAGACCTGGTCGTAGCGGGAGCAGATCACGTAGCCGAGCAGCTCGTCTCCGGCGCTGGCCGCGAGGCAGAGCCCCGACGGCTTCGAGAGCTCGAGCACGAACATCGCCAGCGACCATGGGGTCGGGAAGGAGCGGCGCTCGACCGCGATCACGGCCGGCAGGTCGCTGTAGGCGAGCCGGCGCACGCGGACCTCCTGGGTCAGCTCACTCGGCTCTCTGGAAAGAATCTCGCTCACGCCACCGCTCCGCGTCTGGAGGTCTCAGGTAGATCGGGGCGAGCCGCTCCGAAGCCTCCCCCTCACCAGACGCCGCCGCGAGAGCGCAGATGTGCCGCGCGGCGACCCGGTGCACAGGATCGGCATCGTCCGCTATCCGGACGCCGTCTCGGGCCAACTCGTGCCGAAATCGTACCGCCCCGGAGCCGGCGACCGAAGGCGGCGCTTCCAAGCCCGCCACTCGCTCGGCGAGCTCCTCGGGGCGGCAGACCAGCGGCTCCCAGATTCTCTCGCCCCGCTCCGAGTAGAGCGCCGCGAAGACCTCGCCACGGTAGCCGTCGAGGACAGCCAACCGCTGGCCCTCACTGGCGGCCTCGCCGATCCCCCTGGCAACGGCGTCGAGGGTGCAGACCCCCCTTGCCGGCAGGCCCGTGCCGGCGCTCAACCCACGCGCGGTCGCGATGCCGATCCGCAGCCCGGTGAAGGAGCCGGGGCCGAGCCCGACCGCGAGCAGGTCGACCCCGTCCCAGCCCCCCGCCACGGTGGCGGCGCGCTCGACCTCCTCGAGCAGGGCCGTCGCATGCCGGGGCCTCCCTCCGGAAGAGAGCCCCAGCTGCGACTCGTGCAGAGCCTCGCCGTCGCGCCAGGCACAGGCGGCGGTGTCGGCGGTCGCGGTGTCGAAGCCGACGACGACCAGCGCGGCGCCGCTTCTAGCCCTTGACCCTGAAGACGAAGGTCCCGACCTTTTTGCCTTTGACGAACCAGGACACCACGTGGCGGCCCGGGATCGTCGAGGTGATCTTGTTCACGTACAGCGTCCCCGGTTCGGCCTGCTGTGCCTGGGCGCAGAGGTTTTTGCCGCTCGGGAACTTGACGCAGACGGTGTAGGTGACTTCCACCTTGAGGCTTTTGAAGAAGGCGCCCTTCTTGCTGCCCTTGGGGCAGACGTGCGAGGGATGGGCGTTGCGGGAGATTCCGCAGCCCACGTAGTGCTTGTACGCTGCCGCCCCAGCGGAGGCCGGCACCGCGCTCGCCAGCAGTCCACTCGCAACCAACACCGCCGCCAGCGCTTTAAGTCCCTTCATTGGGTCCTTCCATTCGTGGATCGAATTCTAGAGCGCCGATGCTACAAGTTGCCCTCTCTGTCCCCGAACACGCGTCGAACGCGGTCGCTGCGGCGCCGGCGGCCTACCAGTCGATCTCGATGCTCCGCCGCTCGCCCTCGATGTGTTCGAGCCGGACTTCCAGTGCAGGCCGCCCCAGGCGGCCGGCACCGGCCGCCGGCCACTCGACGAAGGCGACGCCCTCGGGGCGCAGGTAGTCGTCCAGCAGCGCCGGGTCCTCCCTGTCGAGGCTCTCCAGGCGGTAGAGATCGAGATGGGAGACGGGCAAGCGGCCGCCCCGGTAGCGCTGGCCGATCGTGAAGGTCGGTGAGGTGACCGGCTCCACGATGCCAAGCGCCCGGCAGGCACCGCGGATCAGGGTCGTCTTTCCGGCGCCGACCTCACCGGAGACGACGACCACGTCGCCCCCCTGCAGCCGCTCGGCGACTCGCGCCCCGAGCGCTTCGGTTTCCGGCGCGGACCGACTCTCAAGCCTCTCCACGTCAGCCGAAGAAGTCGAGCTGGTCGACGGGGAGCGACGGCGGCTCCGCGGTGGCTGTGTCGGCCGCAATCTCCTCGACCTCCGGTGCGGGGTCCGGCGAGGGCCCCGCGAGCAGCCCCGGGATCGTGGCGAAATCGGCGCGCAGCGTCTCCTTCATCGCCGGAGTCCGCAGCGCCGCGGCCGGATGGAGCAAAGGCAGCAGGAAGACGGCCCTGCCGCCGAGCTCGTGCAGCTGCGGCGTTCCGCGGACCTTGGTGATCCCCACCGGGCTGCCGGTCAGCAGCTTGGTGGCGAAGTTGCCGAGCGTGCAGACGACCTTCGGCTCGATCAATCGCACCTGCTCGAACAGGTAGGGCTCGCAGGCCTCGACCTCGAGCGGCAGCGGGTCGCGGTTGCCCGGCGGGCGGGACTTGAGGACGTTGGCGATGAAGACCCCCTCGCGCGAGAGCCCGATCTCTTCCAGGAGCTGGTTGAGCAACTGACCGGCGCGACCGACGAACGGCAGGCCCTGCCGATCCTCTTCGGCCCCCGGCGCCTCGCCGACGAACATCAATTCGGCGTCGGCGTCCCCGGCGCCAAAGACCGCCTTGCCCCTGGTCTCGTGCAGGGGGCATTTGGTGCAGGTGGAGACCTCTTTGTAGAGGCCGATCAGCCGCTCGCGGCGCTGCTCGGCGCTCAGCGTCACTTCGAGCCCTTCTTGGCCGGAGGCGTCGGGTTCTCCCCCATCGCCCGCCGCTTCCTGGACTCGGCGATGCGGTCGACCCGCGCCGCTTCGCGCTCGCGACGACGCGATTCGTCGGAGCGGACGGCCGCCCCGCGCGGCTGGCGGCCCGGCGGCGAAACATTGGAGATGAGGCGCCGGGTGCGAATCGAACCGCACTCAGCACAGGGAACCCTGGTTTCGCCCGCGGTGACCAGCTCCTCGAAGCGAGCCCCGCACTCCTCGCACTCGAACTCATAGATGGGCACGGGGGTTTGCGGTCCTTTGCGGCTGTTTGGGTTTTTCCCGCTATGAAGCGGTTTCCGGCGATTCTACGTCAGGGCGATTTGCGGCTGTCACCGGGTCTTGTGTTGCCCAATTGTTGCTCACCTTGGCCTTCACGGCATCATCGAGGAAGTCGGCATCACCGACGCCGGCGTCCATGAGGCTGATGTGGGTCGGCAGGCAGAAGGCGGGATCGGCGTGGCCCAGCCAGTCGGCTACCTGCTTGATATTGCGGCCGGCCTCAAACAGCAGCGAGGCGCAGGTGTGGCGGAACGTGTGATGGTG
>DATAIY010000144.1:0-2955 GCA_036262475.1 Solirubrobacterales bacterium | reverse complement strand
GATTGCGCGCGAGCACGAAGTCCTGACCGACGGCGGCGAAGAGGAGGGCCAGGACGACGCTGCCAGCGCCCACCGCGAGGGCGACGGCGGCGCCCCGCTTCTCCCGCTCACCGCCGCGCCACAGAAGCAGCGCGACGGCGGCGGCGAAGAGCGCCAGCGGTACCAGGGCGTGCTTGAGCAGGCCGGTTTCGCCGGCGAAGAAGGCGACGCCGGCGTCGCGCAGCCGGACGGTGATGTGGAAGGTGGCGATCCAGTCGTTGTTCTTGCCCTGGGCCTGGTGAAGGGCGATCGGAGCCAGCGCCAGTCCGGCGAGGGCGACGGCGCCGAGGGCCCAGAGGACCCGGCGCAGCGGCCGCGCCGCCACCAGCAGCCAGACCGCCTCGATCGCCAGTGGGAAGAAGGCGAAGTAGTGAGTCGCCAGCGCCAGCGCCGAGAACGCCGCCCACCAGCCGATGTCGCGGACGGAGCCACTGCGGTTGGCGCGGAGGAAGAAGAGCAGCGCGGCCGTGCAGAAGAGGACCAGCAGCGCGTAAGCGCGCGCGTCCTGCGAGTACCAGACGAGGATCGGGCTGACGGCGACGATCGCGGCGACGACGAGGCCGACACGGCGCCCGATCAGCTCCCGGCCGGCCAGGTAGGCGACCGGGACCGTCGCGGTCCCGAACAGGGCCGAGAGCGAGCGCAGCCCGAACTCGCGGACGCCAAACAGATGCGACCAGAGCCAGGCGAGGAGGTAGTAGAGAGGCGGGGTCGACTCGCTGGTCCAGACCCGGTGCATCGTCCCCGAGAGGCTGGAGACGAGGACCCGGCCGGCCGTCACCGCCTCGTCGTGGCGGTAGCTTTGCAGTCCGAGAGTCGGGAAGCGGAGGGCGGCGGCGAGCGCGGTGAGACCGACCACCGACCACAGGAACCATCGTGTCCGGGTCGTGTTGGTGGTCTTGTCGGGCTCCATCCGGTCGAGGGATAGGCGGCGCATGACTCGCACGCGAAGCTACGCAAAGGTACTCGTAACCTTCCTCACCGCGGCGTCTCTGCTGGCGGCGTCGCCGGCCAGCGCCGGGCTCCTGCAGCCCGGCGCTGGCCAGGTCTTCTTCGGAGTCTCCGATACCGGCGTCAACTCCCAGTTCACCGAATTCTCCGAACTGGTCGGCAAGCACCCGCCGGTGATCGAGACCTTCCGCGCCTGGGGCACCGATCTGACCGGGGCGGTCAAACGCTGGCAGAAGGCCGAAGCGCGCCCGATCCTCCACATCTCGACCGCCGACCCCAACGACGGCCACGAGCTGATCGACCCGCGGCAGATCGCCAACGGCTACGGCGACGGCTACCTGATCGGTCTCAACTACCTCTTCTGGTCGCAGGGAATGCGCGCCTACATCCGCCCGCTGGGCGAGCCCAACCGCTGCCTCAACGTCTACGCCTCCTACGACTGTGCAGGCAACCTGCGAGGTGCCCAGCACCGGCCCTACTGGCACAAGCAGGCTTTCCGGCGCATCTACATCCTCCTCCACGGCGGGGGGAAGCTGGCCAAGATCGACGCGCGCCTGCAGGAGGCGGGGCTCCCACCGCTGCGCGAAGAAGGGTTGCCGCTGCCGACCGGCCTGCCGAAGGCCCCGGTCGCGGTCCTCTGGAGTCCGCTCCCGGTCGGCTCTCCGGAAGTACGCTGGAACCGGCCCGAACGCTTCTACCCCGGCCGCGCCTACACCGACTGGGCCGGGACCGACTTCTATTCCGACTACCCGAACTGGAAAGCCCTGACCCAGATGTACGACCGCTACCGGGGCCAACCCTTCGTCCTCACCGAGTGGGGAGTGACCGGTGGCGACGATCCGAACTTCGTCAAGCGCCTCTTCGTCTGGGTCAAGCGCCATCCTCGGACCGAGATGCTCGTCTACTACCAGGACTTCGGCAGCGTCAATCCCTTCCGAATCCAGAACTTCCCGGCCAGCCTCAGCGTGATCCAGCGCCGGATCGCCGGTCCCGAATTCCCCGCCTACGCCTTCGAACCGCCACGGCCCCCGCCGTCGGCTCCGAGCGGGGTGGGTAAGTAGCCACCGCGTTCGAGCGGCTGCGGCGGCGGGCAACCGAGTCGCCGCACCTGGTCGCACTCGCGGGGATCGTCCTGCTCGGGGCGGTGCTGCGATTCGCGACCCTGGACCTGCAGAGCTACCGCTACGACGAGGCGGTCACGGTCGGCCGGGTCCTGCAGCCGAACCTCTTCGACACCCTCTCGACCGTCCCCCACAGCGAGTCGACGCCGCCCCTCTACTACCTCGTCGCCTGGTTCTGGTCGCGCCCGTTCGGCACCGGCGAAGTCTGGATGCGCTCGCTCTCGGCGCTGGCGGGGACGGGGTCGATCCTCGCTGTCTACCTCGGCGCGGTGGCGTTGCCGCTGCCGCGGCGTGCCGGGCTGATCGCGGCGGCGGCGGTCGCCGTCAGCCCGGTCCTGATCTGGTTCTCCCAGGACGCTCGAGCCTACGCGCTGGCGTTTCTGCTGACCGCGCTCTCCTTCCTCTTCTTCGCCCGCGCCCGCCGCGGCGGCGCCCGCCGCGACCTCGCCTGGTGGGCTGTGTTCTCGGCGCTGGCGATCGCGACCCACTACTTCGCTGGCTTCGTGGTCGCCGGCGAGGCGGCGTTTTTGCTCCTCAGCCGCAACCGGCGCGGCGCGGTCTTCGCGATCCTCGCCGTCGCCGCGGCCACGGCGCTGCTGGCCCCGATCGTGCTGCGGCAGGCCGAAAACGGCCACGCGGGCTGGATCGCCGAACAGCCGCTGGGGCAGCGGCTCGAACGCGCCGGGGCGAAGCTCGTCGGCGACGACAACGGCAACGAGCACGGCGTCCGCCAGCCGGGCCCGATCCCGCTCGGTGTCCCGGCCGCGCTGGTGATCGCCGCGCTGGCGCTGCTGCTCTGGCGCGGCGACCCCGACGAGCGCCGCGGTGCGGGCATTGCGGCGCT
>DATAIY010000143.1:0-2336 GCA_036262475.1 Solirubrobacterales bacterium | reverse complement strand
GCCCTCAGCTCGGCGAGGCCTCGAGCTCCCTCGGCGTAACGAAGGCGACGAGCTCGGCAGCTCCAGACGCCAGCTCCCTCCAGCTGCCCTGAAATGCCAGCGTCGCGAGTGCCGCGGTCGGGAACTTCTTCGTGAGCCGCTTGAGGTCCCTCCCTGTGCCGGCGAGACTCAGCGCCAACTCCCAGAGCGCAGGGTCATGGCCGATCAGCATCACGGAATCCACGCGCGCATCGACCTTGCGAAGCCGCTCGAGGAGATCGCTCGCGGAGGCCGTATAGAGGCCTTCTTCAATCTGCACTTCGATCTCCTCGCCGAGGCCGGCGCTGATTCGCTCGAGTGTCTCGCACGTGCGGGTCGAAGAGGAGCACAGCACAAGCGTGGGTGTGATCCGCTGCCTTCGCAGGTGCTCGGCAATCACCCTCGACGCACGGCGCCCGCGGGAAGCCAGCGGGCGGTCGTGATCCGCGAGAGTGGGGTCATCCCAACTGGACTTTGCATGGCGGAGCAGGTAGAGCGTCTTGCCCATCTGCACAAGGATGCCCGAACACTCGATGCCTGTAGGGCGCCAAACGCCGTTCCGACCCCCTCGAGGCCTACCCCGGCGGGCTGGCGGCGACGGCGCTTAGAACCGCGGAGAGAGCGTTTCCGGCCCGTCTCGCGTGAAGGGGGCACTAGTAGCCGACTGATTTCGGCGCGGCGAGCACCAGGTGAGCTGCGCCTCACCGCTGGTGCGAATCGTCCTGCTGCCGGGCGCTGATGCTCTTGATCGGCGACCGGGTCTGGTGGTTGCCGTGCCCCCTGGGGCGGGAGCTCCCCAGGTTCAGCATCTGAGTCGCGGTCCTATTTCTGCTTGCAGGTCTGGGTCGAGAACGCGGTCAGGGTTTCGCCGTCCTTGAAGGTGAAGGCGCCGCGGGCCTTGAGCTTGCCCGAGGTGCATTTCGCCGAGACGTAGCTGCGCTTCTTGCCCTTGTAGGTGAAACTCTTGTTGATCGTCGTCTGGAAATCGGTCAGCGCTCCGGCGCCACCGGCGATCAACGGGATTTCCAGGTCGAGGCGCGGACCGTAGCCTTCCTTGTTGAAGTTGCTCACCGTGCCGACCAGGATCAGCGTCGTCTGAACCGGGGTCGTCCCGTAGGAGTGGAAGATCACCACCGGCCTGCCGCCCTGGGGCACGCCGTTGAACGCCGTCACGGTCTGGTTGGCAGGAAATACTTGGGTCCCTACAGGTATCAGCGCGGACGCGGTGCCGCCACCGATTCTCGCCTTGCCGCATTTCTGCAGCGCGATTTCGGTCGAGGTGTTCTGCAACAGCGCGGGGTTGCAGGTCGGGATTCCCTTGGTGAACAGCTCGCCGCCCTTGTCGAAGTCGATAACCGCGCGAACCGCCGGGCTTGGGACTTTGTTGGCCGCGGTCAAGCTGGTCGTTTTCGTCGTCACCTTCAGCGCCACAGGGGTAAGCGACGTCTTCGAGAGCTTCTTCGGCGAAATCACCGCTTCGATCGCTTGGGCGTTGCCATCTGGACCGGACACGGTGGGTCCGAGCCCGGCGAACGCGGCCGAGGCCGCGATCGCGGTGACGGCGGCTACAGCCAGGCCCACGATCAAAACTGGACGTTTAAGCATTGACTCGCTCCTCAGGTCGAATTGGCGAGGCGTCTACCACTTCTAGCATCGGGCGGTGCGAGCATGCGCAGGACAGGCTCGCGCAGGCGACCACCGTGGTCGGCGTCGTGAAGGCGGCCAGGGGCGTGATACTTGCGCCGGAATGGGAGTCCTTGCGGAGAGAAGGTGCCTGACGAAGCCGGACTAGACGCCCTCCTCGCGCACTTGACCCCCAGCCAGGAGTCAGGGGTCGTCAGTTCGAGCGCCTCTGCCGCTGGTTCCTGCTGAACGCGCCCGAGTACCGGGGCAGGTTCCGCCAGGTCTCGCTGTGGGCGGAGTGGCCGCAGGCTTGGGATCCAGATGCCGGGATCGACCTCGTAGCCGAGGAGAACGACGGCGACCTCTGGGCGATCCAGGCCAAGGCGTATGACCCCGCCTACGCGATCCGGAAGGCCGACGTTGATTCCTTCCTCGACGAGTCAGGCCGCCAACAGTTCTCTATCGGCTGCTGATCGCCACCACCGATCACCTCGGTCCGACCGCGAGGTGAACGCTCGATGCCCAGCGCGAGCCGGTCGGCTATCTGCTGCGCTCCCAACTCGAACTCGCGCCGGTGGCGTGGCCTGTGTCGCTAGATGACCTGCAACCGCGTCAGCCGGCGAGGAAAGAGCCGTTCCCACACGTCGAAGAGGCGATCACCGAGACGGTCAAGGGCTTCAAGACGAACGACCGTG
>DATAIY010000142.1:0-4667 GCA_036262475.1 Solirubrobacterales bacterium | reverse complement strand
GCGCCGCGGCGCGCCGTTCGGCATTTGGCGTGTCGCCCTCGTACATGTAGGTCGCGACATAGTCGAAGAGCAGCGAGGAGGCGAACGGCGAGGCGGTCTGGGTCTCGACCTCGACCAGTGTCAGCTGCCGCGTGCTCAGCCGCCGGAGGATGTCGTCGAGGGCGGGCAGGTCGAGGACGTCGCGCAGGCACTCGCGGTAGGTCTCGAGCACGATCGGGAAGTCGCCGTAGCGCCGCGCGACCTCGAGCAGCGACTGCGCGCGCAGGCGCTGCTGCCAGAGCGGCGTGCGCTTGCCCGGGTAGGCCCGCGGGATCAGCAGCGAGCGCGAGGCGTTCTCGCGGAAGCGGGCGCCGAACAGGGCCGAGCCGGAGAGCTCGCTGACGATCAGGTCCTCGATTTCGTCGGGCTCGATCAGGACGAGGTCGGCGGCCGGCGGCTCGTCGGCGTCGGGGAGGTGGATGACGATGCCGTCGTCGGACCAGATCGCGTCCGCCTCGAGGTCGTACTCGGCGCGGATCTTGGCCGCCAGCGCCAGGCCCCAGGCGGAGTGGACGCGGCCGCCGAAGGGCGAGAGGATGCAGAGGCGCCAGTCGCCGATCTCGTCGCGGAAGCGCTCGACGACGATCGTCTCATCGGAGGGGACGACCCGGGTCGCCTGCTGCTGCTCGCGCAGGTAGGTGACGAGGTTGTTGGCGGCGCGGGGGTCGAGGTCGTACTCGGCCGCCAGCTCGGCCGGCTCACGGGAGACGGCCTCGCGGGAGAAGGCGCCGATCGCCCGCCCCAGCTCGGCCGGGCGGCCGATCCCGTCGCCCCTCCAGAACGGCACCGCGCCGGGAGCCCCGGGGGCCGGGGTGACGATCACCCGGTCGCGGGTGATTTCCTCGATCCGCCAGGTGGTCGCGCCGAGCAGGAAGGTCTGGCCGGGGCGGGCCTCATAGACCATCTCCTCGTCGAGCTCGCCGACCCGGCGGCCGTCGGGCAGGTTGACGCTGTAGAGGCCGCGGTCGGGGATCGTGCCGGCGTTGGTGACGACCAGCTGGCGCGAGCCTTTGCGACCGTGGATGGTGCCGCCGGTTCTGTCCCAGACGATCCGCGGCCGCAGCTCGGCGAAGCGGTCGGAGGGGTAGCGGCCGTCGAGCATGTCGAGAACGTTCTCCAGCTGCTCGCGGGAGAGCTCGCGGAAGGAGTCGGTGGCGGTGACGAGGCTCTCGACCTCGTCGACGTCCCACTCGTCGAGGGCGGCCATCGAGACCAGGTGCTGGGCGAGCACGTCGAGCGGGTTCTGCGGGATCACCGTCTCCTCGATCTCCCCTTCGCGCATCCGCCGCGCGACCACGGCGCACTCGAGCAGGTCGCCGCGGTATTTGGGAAAGATCCGGCCTTTGGAGACCTCGCCGAGGCCGTGGCCGGCGCGCCCGATCCGCTGCAGGCCGCGGGTCACCGACTTCGGCGACTCGACCTGGATCACGAGATCGACGGCGCCCATGTCAATTCCCAGCTCCAATGACGACGTGGCAACGAGGCACGGAAGCTGCCCGGACTTGAGCAACTCCTCGACGAGAGTCCGCTCCTCATGCGACAGCGACCCATGGTGCGCCCGTGCGATCTCGACCATGGGCTCGGCCTCACCGGTGTCGGCGTGGCCAGCGTGCTCGGTGGCAGGAAGCTCTTGCTCGCCTTCGCCGTTGGCAAGCTCGTTCATGCGCTTGGCCAGGCGCTCGGAGGCTCTCCGGTTGTTGACGAAGATGATGGTCGAGGTGTGTTCCTGGACGAGCTCCAGGAGCTTGGGGTAGATCGCTGGCCAGATCGAGCGGATGTGGGTGGAGGGCTCGACTTCGGTGGATGGGAGGCCGTCCTCCGAGGGGTAGGCGGGCGCACCGGGGTCGGCCATGTCCTCGACTGGGACGACGATCTCGAGGTCGAGCTCCTTGGTCCGGCCGGCGTCGACGATCTTGCATTTGCGCTTAGGGCCGACCAGAAACTGGGCGATCCGCTCCAGCGGGCGCTGGGTGGCCGAGAGACCGATTCGCTGGATGCTGTCGGCGCCGGCCAGGTGCTCGAGGCGCTCCAGGGTCAGCGCCAGGTGCGAGCCGCGCTTGCTCTGGGCGACGGCGTGGATCTCGTCGACGATCACCGCCTCGGTCGTGGCGAGGATCTCGCGGACGCCGGAGGAGAGCATCAGATAGAGCGACTCGGGGGTGGTGATGAGAATGTCGGGCGGCGTTTTTCGCATTGCCCGGCGTTCGGCCTGGGAGCTGTCGCCGGTCCGCAGGCCGACCGCCAGATTGGCGGCGCCGATGCCGCGCAGCGGCGCCCGCAGGTTGCGCTCGATGTCGTAGGAGAGCGCCTTCAGGGGAGAGACGTACACGAGGCGGACCCCGCTGCCGAGCTCCGGGGCGCGGGCGAGCTTGTCGATGCCCCAGAGGAAGCTGGCCAAGGTCTTGCCGGAGCCGGTCGGAGCGCAGATCAGCGCGTTGGCACCGCCGGATATCGCCTCCCAGCCACCCACCTGGGCCGGAGTCGGGCCCTCGAAGGAAGCATCGAACCAGCGCCTTACCGGGGCGCTGAAGGGCGCCAGCGGGTCGGATCCGGTGGTCTCGGTCGCGTCGGCGGTCAACCCACCGATCTTACGCAGACAGACTCGGTGGCCCCAAGACCTCCCGCCGATGGGCCGAAAACACGTCTATATCAGCGGAAATCGGCCCGTCGGCCCGCGTTAGGGGGTGCCGCCGACGAACTTGACGTAGGCGTACCAGGACTTCTTCGGCACGAAGCCTTCGGCGAATAGGCCGGAGCCGTCGCAGAAGTTGCAGGCGCCGGCGGCGTCGTCGACCGAGAACCAGTAGACGCGCTGGAGCTTCCATTTCGCCTGGTTGCGCGCCAGTAGCGAAAAGGCGCCCTTGAGTTGGGTTGCCTGGCCGGCCATGCCTTTGGCGAAGATGTTGGTCGGGGTCGGCGCCTGTGAGCTCCAACCTAGCTCGGTAATCCAGAGTCCCTTGCCAGGGTCGTGGTTCGCCGTCAGGACGTCGCGGAATTCTTCGATCTCCGGCGTCAAGTCCTGGTACTTACCGGTGTAGGGATGGAGCGCGACGCCGTTGAACTTGGCCTTGATCCCGGGATTGCGTTTGTACATCTGTTCGAGGAAGTAGGTGGCGAAGTAGTTCGGGCTGCTGCGATTCGCCGACTTCTTCTGCCCGCCCTTGGGCCGAGAGAACATCCCACCGAGAATGACCTGGGCGCCGGAATCGACTCCCTTGATCGCCGTGTAGGAGAGCTGAACGAGCTTTCCGTATTCGGCCGGGTCGGGCCTGGCGACGAAGTACTTGAAATTCTCCTCGTTCCAGATCTGCCAGGCGCGGATCGGGCGCACCGGCAGGGCCGGGTGGGTGGCCCAGAAGGAACCGTTGGGGCCGTAGCGCAGCACCGCCTGCTGGAGGAAGCTCTTCCAGCCGGTGGCGGCCGCGCCACTGACCGGCAGGTGGGACGGGGCCTTGGCGGCGCCGCCGGTGCCGGGAACGGTCCCCAGCGGGACCGCCCAGGTCGGCGCGCCGGAGATGAAGGGGAGCACCTCGATGCCCGCTTTCCCGGCCCGTTCGACGATCGGATCGATCCCGCTCCAGTCGATGACGCCGTTCCGGGTCGGTTGCAACGACCCCCAGTTGACCGGGATGCGGATGCTCTTGACGCCGCCCCGCTCCAGCCGCTGGAACTGTTCTTCGGTCGGAACGGCTTGCGGAACCACGCCCCAGAATTGCGCCGGTGCCGCGGCGGCGGTCGCGGCGAAGGCGGTGAGACCGAGGATCGCGACCGCGAGGATGGCCGCGCAGGCGCGCACTCTTTCACAGATGTGCATCTTCGCTTTCAAGCTGGCTAGCTCGCCTTCGGCGAGACCTGGCCGCCGGCACCGCGGCGCTGGCGCCGCTGCCTGATCACGACCGCGCCAATCGAGATCGCGGCCAGAGCAGCGATCGCGATCAGGATCGAGATTAGGGGCGAGGAGGAGGAGCTTTCGTCCGCGGGAGCGGGGGCGGCGACCTTCTGCTGTCCGCCCAGCGACTCGCCGGCCTGCTGGGTGGTGGAACCCTTGCCTGGGCTACCCTGGCCTGTGCCGCCGCCACTGCCCGTGCTTGGATTGCTGTTCCCCGCCGAAGATGCATTGTTCGACGAAGACCCAGATCCGGCAGTTTCCGAGCCCCCGGAGGAGTTCGGAGTCCCGGCGCCCCCGGAGGAGTTCGGAGTCCCGGCGCCGCCGGTCGAAGAGGAGTTGGCCGGGGTGCCGCCGCCGCCGATGTTGCCGCTCTGCACCGGGGGCGTCTTGTGCCCTTCGACCGTCGGGACTTCAGTTTCGTACTCGGGCATTTCGGATCCAGCCTGAGCAAGGACCGGAAAGCTAGCCAATGCCAGCAGAGCAAGCACTGACAGAAGCGAGAAGGCGGATCGGGCCGAGCTACGGCCGCGATGGCGGCGGGTACGGGGCATGGCGCGCAAGGTTAGAGGAAACAGCGGCGTTGATCGCTCCGCTCGCTTTGATCCTTGGCCTGGCCCTCGCCGGAGGGGGCTTCGACCTGGCCCCGCGGCACATAGCAGGCCTCGCCGCATGGCTCGTAGTGGTCTGCATGCTGGCCTTCGGAGTTGCCGACCGAGTTGCGCTCGGGCGCCCATTCTAC